>NZ_LZSW01000046.1:0-4108 GCF_001665615.1 Mycobacterium sp. 852014-52144_SCH5372336 | reverse complement strand
AGATGTGTATAAGAGACAGGTAGTTGGGATCGCGGCGCATCACCTGTGACGGCTCCCGGCGCGGCCGCGGCGGGGGCTCGAACCCGCGGGGCGGTTGCCGGTTGTCGGTCACCTAAAGAAATCTACGTCGCCGGCCCGCGTGTTCATCGCAACCAGCCGAGGTGGCCGGCGAGCAGGGCATAGCCGACGAAGGCCACGGCATCGATCAGCGCATGCGCGACGATCAGCGGCCACAGCCGGCCGGTCCGCAGGTAGACGTAGCCGAACACCAGGCCCATCGCCAGGTTCCCCAGCCCCGCGCCGAAACCCTGGTAGAGGTGGTAGAGCCCGCGCAGGACGCTGGTGACGACCACTGCGGTCACCGAGCTCACGCGTAGCTGGCGCAGCCTGGTCATCAGGTAGCCGACGACGATCACCTCTTCGGCCCAGCCGTTCGCGAGCGCCGTCAGTAGCAGCACCGGTATCCGCCACCAGGTGTCGTACAGTTCGGCCGGCTCGACGTCGGCGTTCATTCCGAGGAGCCGGGCGACCTGATACAGCGCGAGGCCGGGCAGTCCGATAAGCGCGGCGAGGCCCAGCCCGCCGAGCAGGTCGGCGCGCCACCGGGGCCGACCCAGCCCGATCGACTTGAGGGTGATTCCGCTGCGCCACAACAGGTATACGGCCAGCGCACCCCATGCCGACAGCTGGAACACCCAGACGAGGTTGAGTCCGAGGTCGATGAGGTCGAACGGGGAGCGGCGCGGATTGAGTGCGACGACCTGACCGGAGAGGCCGAGGAGCACCGACTCGATCAGGTTCAGCAGCGCGCTGTAAGCCGAGAGGCCGAACGTCACTGCCAGTACGACGACGATCTCGATGCGCAGGGCCCGGCGCGCAGGGTCGGTGAGCTCGTCGGGGGCGCCGGTCACCGGAGCTACGGTAGCGCCGTCACAACTTCCGTGCGCGCAGCCCGTTGAGGAACGGGCAGCCCATCAGCACCCGGATCGCCTGGCTCAACCCGGTTACGTCGTCGACCGGGCGGGCGAACGGCAGCCGCACATCGTGGTCGCCGTCGTCGGTCTCCACCCGCAGCTGGACGCCGTAGCGGTCCAGACCCAGAGGCCGGACCCGGCCGCGGCGCAGCGACATCGGAAGCCGGCTGGCCAGCCGCTCGACGACGTCGCGGTGGGCCGACTCCATGTGCTGCAGCCAGCACGACTCCATCGCGCAGAACGGGTCCGGCCGCGCGTCCAGCAGCGTGCTCACGCTGACCGATTCGGCGCCGGTGGAATCGGCGACCACCACGGAGTCGATTTCCAGCCGCAGAAGCGTGTGGCTCTTGTCGCCGTCAGCGGGTGCCGAGTTCACCTGAAGTAGTGCGGGATTGGGATCTTCCGAGGCGATCAGGTCGAGCAGGGCCGACACCTCACCGGCGGGCACGTCGTGCAGGCGCCCCTGGATCCAGACCAACGAGCGCACCGGCTCGCGTAGCGGCAGCGGCGCGTAGTCCGTCATCTCCAGCACTGCCTGCACGCCGCCGGCACCCGCGCTGACGGCCTTGGCCGCCACCGCGCTGTCCGCGGGAACGGTGATCGCGAACGAGCCGTCGTCGAGCAGGTGGTGGACCGGTGTCTCGGTGGGAGCCCCGTTCTCGCCGCCCTCGACCGCGAGCATCGCGCCGCCCGCTTTGGCGCACGCCGTGCGGATTCGCTCGGCCGTCGTCGGTGCCGTGACCGTTGTCGCCATGCAGCCTCCTCTGAGATAAGGTGAGCCTAACTTAACTAAGCGATGGCGGATCCCGCAAGGCTTTCGTGCAGCGGAACGGCATTACCCGGGTGACCCGATAGTGTTGTTCCGTGCCGCGCATCGCTTATCTCGGCCCCGAGGGGACCTTCACCGAGGCGGCGCTGCGCAAAATGTCGGGCGACGGGATGCTGCCCGACGGCCCGGGCGCTGACGCTGTGACGCCGGTCCCGTGCGACAGCACCACGGGCGCGCTCGCCGCCGTGCGCGACGGGGACACCGACTACGCCTGTGTCCCGATCGAGAACTCGATCGAGGGTTCGGTGCTACCCACCCTCGACGGCCTGGCGGGCGGCACACCTCTGCAGATCTTCGCCGAGCTCACACTCGATGTCTCGTTCACGATCGCGGTGCGCGACGGCACCGCGGCCGACGACGTGAAGACCGTCGCCGCCTTCCCCGTCGCGGCCGCACAGGTGCGGCACTGGCTGGCCGAGCATCTACCGTCGGCGCAGGTGGTGCCCGCCAACTCCAACGCCGCGGCGGCCGCCGACGTCGCCGAGGGGCGCGCCGACGCGGGGGTGAGCACCGCGCTGGCCACCAAGCGCTACGGACTGGAGGCGCTGGCAGCCGACATCGTCGACGAGCCCAACGCGCGCACCCGCTTCGTGCTCGTCGGAGCGCCCGCCCCGCCGCCAGGGCGCACGGGCGCCGACCGTACGTCGGTGGTGCTGCGACTCGACAACGTTCCCGGCGCGCTGGTTTCGGCGCTGACCGAGCTGGCGGTCCGCGACATCGATCTGACTCGGATCGAATCACGGCCCACCCGAACGGGGTTGGGCACCTACATCTTCTTCCTCGACTGTGTCGGCCACATCGACGACGATGCGGTGGCCGAGGCACTCAAGGCGCTGCACCGGCGTTGTTCGGATATGCGATTCCTCGGGTCCTGGCCGACCGGAGCGGCCGCAGGCGCGGCCCCTCCCGGCCTTGACGAAGCCTCCAGCTGGCTGGCGCGACTCAGGGAGGGCCTGAGGTGAGCGGGCGTCTCGTGCTGGTGCGTCACGGGCAGTCGCTGGCCAACGTCCACCGTCGCCTCGACACCCGCCCGCCCGGCGCCGAACTCACCGACCTCGGCCGCGACCAGGCCCGCTCCTTCGCCAGGGGCATGCCTGGCGCGCCCGCGATCCTGGCGCATTCGGTGGCCCACCGGGCCCGTCAGACCGCCGAGGAGATCGCCGGTTCGCTGCGGTTGCCGCCTGTGGAGCTCGACGGGGTCCACGAGGTCCAGGTGGGCGATCTGGAGGACCGCAACGACGACGAGGCGATCGCGACGTTCGAATCGATCTACCAGAAGTGGCACGACGGCGATCTCGACGTGGCGATGCCCAACGGCGAGACCGGACACGACGTGCTGGACCGCTACGTGCCAACCATCACCCAGCTGCGGATGCGCCATCTCGACGACGACGTCTGGCACGGCGACATCGTGGTGGTCAGCCACGGCGCGGCGATCCGGCTGGTGTCCTCGGTGCTGGCCGGTGTCGAGCGCAGTTTCGCTCTCGACCACCACTTGGGGAACACGGAGGCCGTCGTGCTGGCACCGACCCCCGACGGCAGGTGGAGTTGTCTGCAGTGGGGGCCACTGACGCCGCCGTTCTACCCCGAGCCCGACGTGCGGCCGGTCGAAGACGCTCTGCGCTCAGCCGACCCGATGGGCTGACACCGAGACGGTGCACGCGCAGCTGATCGCCTCACAGTCGGTCACGAACGCGTGCGCCACTTCCGGGGTGACGCAATCCGGTTCGGTGCATTCCGCTCGACACGCGACGTGGTGGATGACGGTGCCATGGCAGTGCTCGAGGCCCTCTACGCATTCTCGGCACTCGGTCATGGCCCCTTGATAGCACTCGCGGGCGACAAAGCGCAGTTGCCGCGCGGTGTGTTTGCCCGCTATCCCCAGCCGAGTTCGTGAAGGCGCTCGTCGTCGATGCCGAAGTGGTGCGCGACCTCGTGGATCACGGTGATCGCCACCTCGTCGACGACGTTTTGTTCGCTGTCGCAGTGCTCCAGCAGCGCTTCGCGGTAGATCGTGATGGTGTCGGGCAGCGAACCGGCGTACCACGAATCGCGTTCGGTCAGTGCGACGCCCTGATACAGCCCCAGCAGGTCGGGCTCCTCGTCGTTGCGGCCCTCGACAAGGACGACGACATTGTCCAGCGCGTCGGCGAGCTTCGGCGGTATCAGATCGAGCGCCTCGGAGACCAGTTCTTCGAACCGTTCCGGGCTCATCTGTACGGCCACGCGGCTACGGCCCCGGCGGCGCGGGTGCCGGTGCCGGTGGGGGCGGCGCAGGCGCGGGGGGCTGTCTCTTATACACATC
>NZ_LZSW01000045.1:0-1365 GCF_001665615.1 Mycobacterium sp. 852014-52144_SCH5372336 | reverse complement strand
TCCACTGACTCAAACTTTCTGACAGGGTCGCGTTATCCACAGCGCGGCTGACGTTGAGGAGGTTGGGTGAGTCATGGTCAGATCGCGACGAACGAAGATTCCTGCCGAGGAGAAGACCCGGTTGGTGTTGGCTGTATTGGCCGGAGAGATGACCGGCGCTGAGGCAGCCCGACGGTGTGGGGTTGCCTCGACTCAAGTGACGAAGTGGAAGCATCAGTTCCTTGAGGCCGGGGCGCAACGGCTCCAGGAGGTGCCCAGTGGGGCAGCACATAGCGCAGGTAGCCCCGAGCAGCGTCGGCTGCGGATGGAAAACGAACAGCTCAAACTCGCGCTGGCCGAGGCGACTGTGCAGCTGCGGATCTGGCAGCGTGGCGCTGCGTTGGCCGATCAGGTCCCTTCCAGGACCTCGAAACCCTAAGAGAAGCAGCAAGTCTGCCGGTTTCGAGGTTCGCGCCATTGGCCGGCATCGCCGAGCGGACTTATCGACGTCGGCTAGCCCGGCTACGCGCCGGTGACCCGACCAAGGGCCCCTGGCCGGCCCCGGTCGTCGACCGGATCGAAGCCATAGCTGCCAAATACGCCGAACAATGGCCAGCCTGGGGCTACCGCAAGATCGCCGCGCTGATGCGTGCCGATGGTCACGACGTGACCAACTCTTCGGTACAACGAGCACTACGGCGACGCGGCCTACTGTTGCCCCAGGGCTTTCGAGCCGATCGAAAATCTTGGGCTGCGTTGCGCCGCCGGGTGTTCCACGATCCCCCGACCGAACGTAACCGGGTATGGCAGACCGACTTCTCGGAGTTTGAAACCGCCCACGGCGGGATCTGGCGAATCAGCGCTGTCATCGACTACGTCACCAAATACTGCCTAGCCATCACGGTCACACCCACCAGCCGCGGTCGCGACGCCGTGGCCTGCATACGGCTGGCCGTCGAGGAAGGCACCGGCATCCTGAACCTGGCCGACCTGCGACTCGACCGCGGCGAAATGGACGTCCTGGACGCTGAAGACAACATCATCGGGCGCGCGCCAGCGCCAATTGCCATCGTCTCCGACAACGGCCCCTGCTACCGCGGAAAAGACTTCCAAACCCTGTTCACCGGCCATGACCCGCTGCTGCGCCACATCCGCACACGCATCAAATCGCCACAAACCAACGGCGTCATCGAGCGATTCTTCGAAACTTTAAAATACGAACATCTCTTCCGCGGCTACATCGGCGACGGCGATGCGCTCGACATGGAAACCCACCGATTCCGCATCATCTACAACACCATCCGACCCCACCAAGCGCTAGCCGACCGAACCCCCAAACAGGCCTACCTCGACAGCAAAACCCTGCCAACTTCTTGACTCAAGACA
>NZ_LZSW01000044.1:0-3341 GCF_001665615.1 Mycobacterium sp. 852014-52144_SCH5372336 | reverse complement strand
TACCGGTAACCCTGCATATTCGGATTCGTCGTATTGGGGCGTGCGTGCACCTCTACGAGCTAGTGGTGGCGGCATCGTTTGGTAGGCGGGACGGGGCTGGCCGCAGGTCGGTCGTGGATACTCACCGCGGTCCGCGTTGGTCAGATTTCTGTTGCTGTGGGGTAGCGCGACCATGGTTGCCCTGCGAGTTGTGCATGTCGTTGGGTGCAATTGTGGCTGTAGCCCAGGAGGTGGGCCACGACGGGCGGGGGTATCTCGGCGACGAGGTTTTGCAGCGCGGAATTGCGCGCGCCGAGCAGGTCAATACCCAGGGTGCGCAGCGCCATCATCATGGTGTGTGGATCGAGGTGCTTGCCGGCGCGGTGGCCGGGGAATAGCCATGGGTTAGCGACGCTTCCTCCGGCGGTTCGAAGGTTGGGCCGGTTGTGCAGGTGATGGTTGAGCAGCTCGGCGAAGGGTTCAGGTACTGGAACGGGTTCAGCCCCAAGCGATATGCGCGTCTGGCGTTGGTTGATAGTGATTGCCGCTGTGGGCAGGGCGACGATTTTCATCAGGGGTTGGGCGTAGAGCAGCAGTAGCGTGCCGGCGATACGGTAGGGCAGTGATTCCGTGTCGCCGATGAGTAGTTCTCTAATCCATGCCAGCCGCTGGTCCTGGGTCAGCAAGCGGGTGTTTTTGGCGTGTGGGGCGTCGAGGTGCAGCGCGGTGTTGATCTTGCTCTTGTGGGTCCAGGCGATGAACGTGCGGATCTTGGTGCGGGTTGTCGGTCCGGTGGCAAGCCACTCGTCGATGTCTTGCTGTCGGCAGGTCGCCGCGGTGCGGTGATGGGTTTCATGCAGCCAGGTGAGGAACTTGATTGTCTCGCTGGTCTCTTGTCTGGCTGAATGTGTTGGGCCATGGGAGGTTTGCCCTGATGCGGAGTTTCGGCGTAGGCGGTGTAGATGATGCCAGGTGGCGAACTGTTCGACGGGGGCTCGGATAGCGGGTTCGCGGATGGTGTCGAGTTTGGAGGCCAGCCAGGACTGGAAACGGGCCAGGGGTTCATCGCGTTTTGGGAGCAGGCCGTGGTGCTCGAGCAGGCTGCGTAGATGTGAGACCTGTCGGCTTTGGCCGGCGGCATCAAGACCGTCGTGGCTGAGCGGGATATCTCCACCGGCCAGGCCGGTCAGCAGCGCTCGAACGGTGGGGGAGCGTTTCCAGGACAGGATGCTTTCGGGCCGGTCGACTTCGCAGAGGATGGTTACGATGGTGCTCATGGTCGCTGGGTGCGCGGCGCCGTCGATCATTAGAGCGGTGAGGTCCTCGCGAAGTGCGCAGCGTGCGCATTGCCCGGCGCGGTAGATCTGGCCTTCGGTGTGACAGGTTGCGCATCGGTAGTGGCCGGGGATGCTGGCGCATGACAGGCATACCGGTCGCGGATCCGTGTGGTTGAGCCGGCCGGGTAGTACGCCGTCGTGCCCGCAGATGGGACAGGTGCCGCGGGTGCGCATCGCGGTGTAAAAGCAGCTGTTGCACAGCTGCTCGGTCGGCCAGTTCACACGTAGCTGGTTGGCCATACGGTGGCATCGGGTGCAGCCTAAGGCTCCGTTGCGTACCTGGGGTCGTCCGCGGGAGGCGGGTCGCCGGTTGGGGTTAATCGTCATCGCGGATCACGCGGGCCCGGCGGGGACGCGCGGATTTATTCAGGTCGACGACGTTCGGGCGCTCCGTCGTAGTTGATGCGGCGGCTTTCTTGCGGCGGACGTCGCTGGCGGTGACGGTCAGAATGTCCTCGACTCCGCAGTCAAAGATGTCGCACAGTGCGGCCAGCAGATGCAATGAGAGCCGTTCGGGCCGTTGGTATACCACTCGATACACCTGCGGCCGCGACAGCACGACACCGCGTTCGGCGAGCCGAGGGATCAGGTCGGTGCTGTTGTGCAGACCATGGGCGGCCATGATTTCTGGCAGTCGCCAGTGGTAGTCGACTTGTCGTTTCACGAGTCCTCCTGCAGGCTGAGTCCGAGTGCGTCATCGAGCGTCGCGTCGAGTACCCGGCGCAGCGTGCGGATGCGGAAATCGCTGGACACGCAGGTGTATAGCGCTGTGGTGCTGGCGTGTTCATGGCCCAACTGGTGCTGGACGAACATCGGGTCCCAGCCATCTTCAATAAGGTGGGTGGCATAGGAACGGCGCAGCGAGTGCAGGTCCAGTCCGGCCGACAGGCCGAGGTCGTTGCAGTAGCGGCGGAACCGGCGCAGCAGCGTGTCTTCGCCCACCAGCGCTCCGCGCTCGCTGGGGAACAGGTCGATGCCGTCGTCCATGCATTGTTGTCCGTGGGCCAGCCAGTCGGCGATCACCTCCGGCGTCCAGTCGAAGACGGTCAGTACACTGCGGCGTTTGTGCGCGGATCCACGTTTCGCTTTGCCGTAGCGGACGTGGGTGACGCCGTAGCGGCCGAACTCGCGGGCGTGTGGATTACGGGCGAAGTCAACAGTCTGTAGGTGTCGGAGTTCGTTAAACCGCAGGCCGTAGGAGTAGGCGAGTTTGAACATCACCGCGTCACGGTAGGCCGGCAACCATCCCTTGCGCGCCGACGCGGCGATCAGCACAACTTGGTCATCGGCGTGGTCGAAGAACTTTTGGAGTTCCTGTTTGGTGAAGGCCCGCTTTGTCGGCGACTGTTCATTGTCTTGGACATGTGCGGCGGTGTTCCACTCGAAGAACACCTGGGCGGGATGGGTACCGAATCGCTGCTCGCACACCCGATCCCAGCCGTAGTCGGGATGACTGACATAGGAACAGAACAGGCGTAACGCGTTCTGGTATCCGCGGATCGTCGACTGTCTACGGCGCGATATCGAGCGCAGGTCGCTGAAGAACTCCTCAACCATCGCCGGTGTCCACGTCCACGGAAACTCATTGGTGTAGGCCAGAAACCGCTCAACGAGCCCGATCCGCTGTTCGATCGTGTCGTGCGCGAGGTTGCGGCACAGTTGCTGATTGCGCCATCCCTCGAGCATCTCCGCAACCGTTTGTGCCTCAGGATGCAGCAGCGGAACTGAGTCGACAACGTAGAACCGGCCGCTCTTATCGACAGGCAAAACGGCCTCCGGGGTGGGCTCGGGTGCTGAATCATTGAATCATACAATGAATCATTACCACATCGGCGCACCTCAGCGCCATACTTCTCAGCGATCGGCTACACGCGTTGAGAGAGACCGGATTGCCAAGCCCTTTGGAGGACTGCTTCGACGGCCATATCAGCGCAGCTCAGCATGGGTCTCGCCCGAAGATCGCGTGACGAGTCACGGCAACCGGGAGTGAAGACAGTGATTCATCTGATGCAATATGCAGACAAA
>NZ_LZSW01000043.1:0-200616 GCF_001665615.1 Mycobacterium sp. 852014-52144_SCH5372336 | reverse complement strand
CAAACACTGAGCTCAATGATCTACCTCTGCCTCGGCGGATTACACCCTCAGCTACCCACGAGAACGTGAGGAGCCGCTCATATGTTCGAATTCCACGTGGCAACGCTAACCCCGCCCACCGACAAACCAGGCCTACTTGTGACTACTGAAACCAAAGAGACACAAGTGATTTCCCGAGCGCTATGGGGCTGTGAGCCCCTTGCGGGTGAAGGGTTCAGCTTCGCCACGGTCGACCGCCTCGTCGTGCTTGGCGGCCGCGCGATCGAGCAGCTCGATGAGCGCATCTTCGTCACGAACCAGCTGCCGGTACTTGGGGCCGAGCGCCAGGATCTGATCACGCTCGCGAAGGAGCGCCTTGAAGATGCGTTCGCGTTCCGCGGCGCTGCTTGTGTACTCGGAATCGAGATAGGCCCGAGCGTGCCGGCGAGCGTTGGCGATCGCAGTCTGGGCCGATCCCCTCTTACTGAACAGCGATGCGACGACGGTGACGACGAGCACTCCGATGATCACCGAGAGCGAGAGGCCGGTGCTGACCTCCACGACCGTGACAGGTTCTCCGTCGTTGATGAACGGCACGTTGTTCTCGTGCAGCGCATGCAGAATCAGCTTCACACCGATGAACGCCAGGATCGCCGCGAGGCCGTAGGAAAGGTAGACCAACCGGTCGAGCAGGCCGTCGATGAGGAAGTACAGCTGCCGAAGGCCCAGCAACGAGAACGCCGTCGCGGTGAAGACGATGTAGACGTTCTGGGTCAGACCGAAGATCGCCGGGATCGAGTCGAGAGCGAAAAGGATGTCGGTGCCGCCGATGGCAACCATGACCAGCAGCATCGGCGTCATCGCGCGTTTGCCGTCCACAGTCGTGAACAGCTTGTCGCCGTCGTAGTGCTCGGTGGTGTGAAAGAGCTTCCGCGCCAGCCGAATGATGAAGTTGTCGGCGGTCTCCGAGTCGCTGTTGTTCGGCGCCAGCATGTTGCCCGCGGTGATCAGAAGGATCAACCCGAACGCGTAGAAGACCCAGGCGAAGGTGTTGATCAGCGCAGCGCCGAGGAAGATGAAGCCGGTCCGCGCGATCAACGAGAACACGATGCCGAACAGCAGCACCTTCTGCTGGTCCTCGCGTGGCACGCGGAAGCTGCTGATGATGATCAAGAAGACGAAGAGGTTGTCGACCGACAGAGCTTTCTCGGTGATATATCCCGCGAAATACTCGCCACCGGGGTCGACGCCCCCGAAGATCAACACACCGATCCCGAACAGCACCGCGATCCCGACGTACAACGCCGACCAGATCGCCGCCTCCTTGAGGGTCGGGACGTGGGCCTTGCGTACATGGAAGAAGAAGTCGAACGCCAAGAGTCCGACGATGGCGACGATTGTCAACGCCCACACCCACCCGGGTACAACCATGCGTTACTCGCTATCCCTTACCGGAACCGACTGCCCCTAGTGGTGCCCGCAATGGCCGGTTCGAACCCTCGACCGGGCGAGCACCGCCCGGCCGACGCGACGAACCCCACACATTACGGTTGGTCGAGCACAGCTACCACGATAGACAGGGGAACGTCGGAGATGACGATTCTGGACCGCTTCCGACTCGACGACAAGGTCGTCGTCATCACCGGCGCATCGTCCGGGCTTGGAGTGTCGTTCGCCGAGGCGGTTGCACAAGCCGGTGCGGATGTGGTGCTGGCCGCCCGACGTGCCGAAAAGCTGGAAACCACAGCAGAACTCGTCAGGGCCGCCGACAGGCGCGCTCTCAACGTCCAGACCGACGTCGCCGACCCCGATCAGTGCACGGCGCTCGTCGAGGCGGCAATGCGGGAGTTCGGCCGCGTCGATGTGTTGGTGAACAACGCCGGAGTCGGCACCGCCGTGCCTGCCACTCGGGAAACGCCTGAAGAGTTCCGCAAGGTCGTCGATGTCAACCTCAACGGCTCGTACTGGGCCGCCCAAGCGTGTGGGCGGGTGATGCAGCCGGGTAGTTCGATCATCAACATCTCCAGCGTCTTGGGTCTGACCACCGCGGCGCTCCCCCAGGCCGCCTACAGCGCCAGCAAGGCCGCGATCGTCGGCCTCACCCGCGACCTCGCCCAACAGTGGGGCGAGCGCAAAGGAATCCGCGTCAACGCTCTCGCACCGGGCTTCTTCAAGTCCGAGATGACCGACGAGTACAAGCCGGGCTATCTGGACCGCACCCTGGCCGACCGCGTCGTGTTCAAGCGCTTGGGTGAGCCGCATGAGCTGTCGGCCGCCGTCGTCTGGCTCGCATCCGAGGCCGGTGGCTACGTCACCGGTCAGACCATCGTGGTGGACGGCGGCGTCACGATCACGTAGGCGTCGCGAAACCAGGTAGGCGTCCTGCAACGCTTCGCGTTCGCTTCGGTCACGAATCGCGTACAGGAGCGCCAGCCCCGCAGTGTCGGTGATTCCATTGACCCACAGCGGCTCGCGGATGACGGGCCGGAAGGTTGCTTATGGGTTCGCTCGGACTGCCGTTTTGGGTGGCTCTGCTGGTCGTGGTCGCGGCCCTGGGCGCCTTGTGCGGATTCGCCGCGTCGACGGCCATGCGGCGGAGCAAGCGACATACGCGGCGCATCCTTCTTCTGGGCGCTATGTGTGGATTCCTGGCCGGCGCGACCGTCTTAGGACGGCACCACGTCATCGCCGGAACCCGCGCCGTCCTTCGGCGCGCCTGGACCCAGTCGTTGACCCGACTTTGCCTTCCTTCGCCGCCGCCTCGACGGCGCCGGCTCCCGATAGGCCGCTAAGCCGCCTCGGCGTGTCGTCGCTTCCGCTCCCATGGCCACGTCATCAGTGCCCATGCGGCGACGATGATCGCCACTTCGACCGCCAGATACATCGGCCACGGCCCGAACACATCCAACAGCGACGCTGTCGGGGGCTTCCTGTTCAGATAGCCATAATTCGTGCCGACGATCGCGTTGAAGGTGAAGGTCGCCGCTGCCCAGATCAGGGTCACGACGATGGTGAAGCGGTAGCTGCGCCATCGCGGGCGATTCCCCCGTCCCCACGTGAGGTAGATGGCCGCCCAGACCGCGAAGACGTGAAGCACGAAGAACGTGAGAAACAGGTGATGCGGGAAATCCGGTGCGCCCTCGCGGGGAGTTCCCACGTCGGGCGTCAGCAACGCCTGCGAACTCAGGAGCAGACACCAGTAGTACGTCAGCGCGAAAGCCCAATGTCGTTGTGACCAAAGCGCATAGGCGGCCGTGAGTTCGGCGATGTCGCACAGTTGGATCGGTATGGACGTCTGGATGTCGGGTCGGATCACCTTGTAGACCAACGCCACCACGAACGCCGCGACGATCAGCAACGCGAATACGCGTGAGAACACCCGCGCCTGCGCTTCGGTCTGTCGACGGCCCAACCAGATCAGCAGTGCCGCGCCTACCGCGAAGATCGCGAGGACCACCAGGTGCGATGGCCCGTACGCCTCGAACTGTCTTTGCGCGTAGTACAACTCGGTCATTTCCTACTCGTTCAGCGGGGTTTGGGGGCCGGTTGCGTGTCGGTGTACAGGTCCAGCGCTCGGGCGGTCACCGTGGCGAGTTCTCCTTGTAGGTTCGAAAGCGGTCTGCTGCCGCGGATGTGGATGACGTTCGTCAGCAGGATCACATACGTGTCAGAAGCAGGATCTATCCACATCGACGTCCCGGTGAAACCCGTATGCCCGAAGCTGCCGACGGGAAAGAGCAGTCCGCGTGGTTTCGAATGGCCCGTGTCGATATCCCAACCGAGCCCGCGCAGGTTTTGACCCGGTATCCCCGGATAGTTCGGGGCAAGAAGCGGATTCGGGTTGGGTGCCGCGGCGATGGCCTCTCGGACCGCTTCGTTGGCCGCATCGACCTGTCCGGGCGAGTGCCCCGGTTGCTGGGGCGTCGTCATCAGCCGAAGAGTTTCCTGCGTCAACGGAAACGCACTGGGACGGCCCGCCAATCGGTCCAGCAGCGCCTGCGCGTAGAGGCCGATGTCACGTGCGGTCGAGAACACCCCGGCATGCCCGGCGACGCCACCCATGCGCCGTGCTGTCGGATCGTGGACCGTGCCTCGCAGCGGGAAGTCGAGATCGGGGTTGGCGCCCGGTTGGGCTCTGCCTTCCTCGTCGAGGGCGGTCGGCGCGATCCGGGCCAAAACGTCGGTGTTCCAGGCATCGTCGGGACAGCCGGTCGGCGCAGGCGGCTCCGATGTGGGTGCCCACGCGACCGCGGCCCCTCTGATCTTGTGCGGGCCGCACGTCTTGGCCGGAGGGAGGTAGCGGGTGTCCTCCATGCCGAGGGGCGCGAACACGTTCCGCTGGACGTAGACGTCTTCTGATTGGCCGGTGATCTGTTCGATCAGCGCCCCGAGCAGGATGAAGTTGATATCGGAGTAGCGGAACACTTCTCCTGGCTCGAATTGCAGTGGCGTGGCGAGCGCGCGGCGGATTCCTTCCCCGCTGTCGGGGGCGGCCAGGCCCCACGGATCCCGCAGGTCGATATCGCCTGCGATGCCCGAAGTGTGGGTGAGCAACATGCGCAGCGTCACCTGGGCCCGCTGCGGATCGCGCGCACTGTTGAAGGCAGGCAGATAGTTCTGCACCGGTTCGTCGAGTCCGACCTTGTTTTGTTCGTAGAGCTGCATGACGGCGGTCGCCGTAGCGAGGCTCTTGGTCAGGGACGCAACGTCGAAGATCGTGTCCTCGGTCATCGGCTCGGCAGGTGCCGGGGCACCGTCGAGCCCGGGTTCGCCCGACAGCTTCCGTGAGCCGTACGCGTGGTGGACGACGAGCTCGCCGCGGTGTCCGACCGCGACCACCGCGCCGGGCAATTCGTGGGCGGCAATCGCGGTGTTGATCAACTCGTCGACCGGCGCCAGCCCGGGCGCCGGGATGGTCGGGGTGGGCGTTGCGACCGACGGGGGCGGCGGTGTCGCCGGCGCACCGGAATCGGCCGGCGGATGATCGACCCCGCCACCGCACGCCGCAGACGCTGTCAGAGCGAGGACGATTGTGGCGATGGAAAGCCACCTCGCCAAGGACCGCTTGCCGTGCATGGCGAGTCGGTCTGCGGGCATGGCCACCCCGTCCGGTCGAAGGTGCGGGTGCGACGCCGCCGTGTCCAGCTGCGTATCGGTCATCAGCATAGGGCGGGGGCGTTTCGGTACCGAGGAATCAGGCACAGAGGAATCAATCGACCGGCACCCGTGCGTCGTCAATGTTGTTAGCATCGCGCCGTGCAGGACTCCCCGAGGTCACCCGGTCGTGGCGGAGGGAATTCTCCTTCCCGACGCGAACTCCTCAAGTATGCCGTCGCGGCGCCGCCGCTGTTCTTCCTCGGGGCAGCGGCAGCGACGATTTCGGGCCCGAGTGCGTCGGCGGCGCCGCTGCGTCTCGTCGACTTCGCGCACCGCAAGGTCCCGGCCGATCAGCTCAAGGCGGCGGGCTTCGACGGGGCGCTCGTTTACGTCTCCGAACTGCGGCCGGGCGCGGACTTCGACTTCAAACCGGTGACGCGCGAGTATGCCGACTCGCTGCGGGCCGAGGGGTTGCACGTCGTCAGCTGCTATCAGTACGGCAAGCCCGGCTGGCCCACGCCGTCCGATTACACACGCGGATACGACGGTGGTGTCGCGGACGCCCTGACCGCGCAGCGATTGCACAATGCCGCGGGCGGTCCTGATTCGGCACCCATCTTCTTCAGCGTTGACGAGGACATCGACGCTGAGACGTGGGAGAACGTCGCGCTCGAGTGGTACCGCGGAATCAATTCGGTGCTGGGGGTGGAACGCACGGGCCTCTACGGCCACGCGCGGGCGTGCTCGTGGGCGATCGGCGACGGCGTCGTCGGCCGCTCGACCAGCGACGGACATTGGTGGGTGTGGCAGACCAAGGCCTGGTCAGCTGGTGAGCGCGAGCCCCGGGCCGTGCTCTATCAGGCCGTGGTGATCGGCCCGTCCGAGCCCGGCGTGCCCATCGGAGACACCCACGTCGACGTCGACGAGGTCCTCGCACCCGACTTCGGCCAGTGGGATCTGGACCGAAGCTGACCGTGCCCGTTACCAGAGCGTTTCGCCGTCGTTGCGATGAAATCGGCGCGGGAGTGTTCGTCGCGAGACCGCATTTAATACTCTGCTGACATGCCGGAGCGCTCACCGGCCGGGGGGACGGTCATCAAGCTGATTTTGTGCTGCACGCTGGCCGGGGTGTTGGTGGCGGCGCTGATGTTCCCGTTCGCGGGCGGATTCGGCCTGTTGTCCAACCGAGCCTCCGACGTCGTCGCCAACGGGTCGGCGCAGCTGGTGGAGGAAGACGTCCCCCAGGTGACGACGATGGTCGACGCCGCAGGGAAGCCGATCGCCTGGCTCTACAGCCAGCGCCGGTTCGAGGTGAAGAGCGAGCAGATCGCCAACACCATGAAGCTGGCCATCGTCTCGATCGAGGACAAGCGGTTCGCCGAACACGCGGGCGTCGACTGGCAAGGCACGCTCACCGGCCTGTCGGGTTATCTGTCGGGCAACCTCGACACCCGCGGCGGTTCGACGATCGAGCAGCAGTACGTCAAGAACTTCCAGTTGCTGGTGACCGCGCAGACCAACGCCGAGAGGCGCGCCGCGGTCGAACTGACTCCGGCGCGCAAGCTCCGCGAGATGCGGATGGCGTTGACGCTGGACAAGACGTTCACCAAGGCGGAGATCCTCACGCGCTACCTGAACCTCGTGGGGTTCGGAAACGGGGCGTTCGGTGTTCAGGACGCCGCGCAGACCTACTTCGGGATCAACGCCTCGCGGTTGAACTGGCAGCAGGCGGCGCTGTTGGCCGGTTTGGTCCAGTCGCCCACCTCGCTGGATCCCTACGTCAACCCTCAGGGGGCCCTGCAGCGTCGGAACCTGGTGTTGGACACCATGATCGAACACCTCCCCCAGCACACCGACGAACTGCGAGCCGCCAAGTCCGCGCCGCTCGGTGTGCTGCCCCGCCCCAAAGAACTTCCGGGCGGATGCATCGCCGCCGGTGACCGCGGCTTTTTCTGCGAGTACGTGCTGGCCTATCTGGCCCATGCGGGAATCAACAAGGAACAGGTCGCCCGGGGCGGGTACCTGATCCGCACCACGCTCGACCCGACGGTCCAGTCGTCGGTGAAACGGGCGATCGACAAGGTCGCGAGCCCCACGCTGGACGGAATCGCCAGCGTGATGAGCGTCATCAGGCCGGGCAAGGACTCGCACCGGGTGCTCGCGATGGCCAGCAACCGGAATTACGGCTTGAACAAGGACGCCGGGCAGACGGTGCAGCCGCAACCGTTCTCACTCGTAGGCGACGGCGCAGGTTCGATCTTCAAGGTCTTCACCACGGCCGCGGCGCTCGAGATGGGCATGGGCATCAACGCCGAACTCGCCGTCCCCGGATCGTTCCAAGCCCGTGGACTCGGCAGCAGCGACACCCCCGGCTGCCCGAAAGAGACGTGGTGTGTGAGGAACGCCGGGAATTACCGCGGGTCGATGAACGTCACCGACGCGCTGGCCAGTTCTCCTAACACCGCGTTCGCCAAGCTCATCCAGCAGGTGGGCGTGCCTCGCGCAGTCGACATGGCCGTGCGGCTCGGGCTGCGCTCCTATGCCCTTCCGGGAACGGCGCGACCGTACGACCGGGGAAGCAATGAGAGCCTCGCCGAGTACATCAAGCGGCAGAACGCCGGATCGTTCACCCTGGGGCCGTTCCAGCTCAACGCCCTCGAGTTGTCGAATGTGGCCGCGACGTTGAGTTCCGGCGGCACGTGGTGTCCGCCCAACCCGATCGACAAGATCATCGACCGTCGTGGCAACGAGGTGACGTTCACCGCGGAGAAGTGCGACCAAGCGGTCCCGGAGGGGTTGGCGAACACGCTCGCGAACGCGCTGAGCAAGGACGACAAGGGGGGCGGTACGGCCGCGGGAGCCGCGGGTTCGGTGGGCTGGGATCTGCCGATGTCCGGTAAGACCGGCACAACCGAGTCACACCGGTCCTCCGGGTTCCTGGGATTCACCAACCAGCTCGCGGGTGCCGTCTACATCTTCGACGACTCCAACTCACCGTCGGGGATCTGCTCGTTCCCGCTTCGCAAGTGCTACAGCGGGGACCTGTACGGGGGTAACGAGCCGGCGCGCATCTGGTTCGAGGCGATGAAGCCGATCGCGACCGATCTCGGCGAGGTGCGTCTGCCGCCGACCGATCCCCGCTTCGTCGAGGGCGGTCCCGGCAGCGAGGTGCCGGACGTGACGGGCATGAATGTCGACCGGGCCCGGCAGCGACTGAAGGACGCCGGCTTCCAGGTGGCCGAGAAGACGACGCCGGTCAACAGCGGGGCCGCTTACGGTGCGGTGGTCGGGACCACGCCGAGTGGTCGAACCATCCCGGGGTCCATCGTCACGATCAACACCAGCACGGGGATCGCGCCGGCACCGCCGCCGCGTCGGGAGGAACCCCCGCCTCCGCCGGGTGTGCCGCCGCCACCGCCACCGCCACCCGATCCGATGGCGATGCCGATTCCCGGTCTGCCGTTCATTTTCGGGCCGCCACCGCCGCCACCGCCTCCCCCGCCTGCTTGAGGACGGGTGGGATCAGAGGCTTACCGGGAGCTACTCGGGTGTGAGTTGTTCGGAGTCGGCGAACAGCAGCGTGCCCTCGTCGAGCATCACTGCCCAGCGACGGGCGGGATCCGCGATGTGGTTGGAGCCGATATCGACGGCCACGGCGGTCATCTCACCGAAGTCTTCGACGATGACCCCACGTGCCTCTGCGTCCGTGTCCGGGTGGACGCGGACACGGATGTCCACGGCCAACTCCGAGTCGTGGCCTTGCTCCCGATCGTCGACGCTTTGATCAGCCACCGATACCCCCTGACGCCCGTCAAGAATTTGCGTGGAGGTCAGTGAACCACGATCGATCCCGGCCGAGCAGGGATTTCGGAGAAATCTTCTCTTTGCGGACAGCGGCGGTAGCTCGTCGGCTCCGGAGGTAGGGTCAGGCGCTCTCGTCGATCCACTCTTTAATGGAGCGAAGTGTGTCCGGGATCTGATCGATCATCTGACGGCCGTAGAGGTTCTCGAGTTTGCCCCCTACAAGGGGGACTTTGACTTGAACGGTTGCGCTGCACTCGAGGCGTTTCGCGTCGCGGGAAGGGGTAATCACAACGCGGCCGCGTCCTGAGCCTGGGGCTCCATGAGCCTTTACATGTATGTCTCCACGCACTGTCGCGTCATGATCGACGGCCCAGGTCTCGCTTTGGACGAGTTCCAAACCGCGCGGATACAGTTTCCCAAATGGAGGGGGCAGGACGACGTTTCGCAGGTCCTGAACCACTGTGGTGCGCACCGTGCCGCTTGCGTCAACGTCGAATGAGCGGAGTTCAACCACGTCCTTATGGGGCGCCAACCGTGCTTCCCAGTAGTCCCTCTGGCAATACACGGCGTGAATTTGCTCAATGCTGACCGGAGTTTCGACGGAGCAGTCGAAAGACTTTGGCATGTTCAGAAGGATATCGCTATGAACTTGGGCCGTCCGATCATTGCGGTGCCCCGGTGATCACGGTGAACAGGTCGGTGATTCGGACCTCGGCGACGAGCGCGACGTCGAATCCCGAGACGAGCGGCGTAGTGCTGCCCGGAGCAACGACATTCCAGGCGAGGTACACGAACCCCCGCGTGTGATGGACAAGCCCTGCCTTGACGAACGACAGCCCGGCCAACTGTCCGTCTTGCAGCGCTTGGGCTTTCGCATCGAGCGCATCGTGCCCGACCGATACGCCTTCGTTGTCGGCCCAACGAACATCCGGTGAATAGGTGTCCGCGATGGCCGCTCGGCGGCGATCGGCATCGCGCTCGTTGAAGACCCGCAGCAGGTTGCTTTCCATCAGGCGTTCGATGGACTCGGACATCGTGACTCCTCGGGTCGGGGCGACGGAGTTGAGGACAGGCGTCATTGATGACGCTGAATGGCGTCGCAGAAGTCGGCGATCAGCGCGGTGACCTCCGCGGCCTGTTCGACCTGCGGGAAGTGGCCAGAACCGGGCAACATCGCGGCGGTGGCTTGGGGCACATGAGCAAGCACCAGGTCGATCCAGGGTGCACTCTGTCCCGATTCGAGCGACACACGTTCGCGTGCCGCATCGAGGGTCGTGCATTGAATCGCCAGCAGCGGCACGCGGACAGACTCGAGTGCGCTCTCCACCTCGCGGGCGTCCCAACCGACCAGACTCGTCAGCAGCCTTCTTCCAATTGGCGCGGGAAAACGAACACCTCGGTCAATGATCCGCTTTGCCAGATCGGGGTCGCTCGATCCGAAGAACATCCCTTGGAAGAATCCCTGCATGAATCGGCCGTAGCCGTCGCCGGCGAGTTCGTCGGCCATGGCCTGCTCGGCGACGGCGGGATCACCGTCACCGATTCGGCTGCCGTCGACGAGTACGAGCCCGGCCACGGCGTCGGGCGCTACCCGGCACGCCTGAAGAGCGACGCGACATCCCATGCTGTGGCCCACGACGATCGCCGGCGGCAGCGACAACTCCGTCATGGCTCGGGCTACCGCGGCGCCGTACGCCTCGACTGTGCAGTCCTCTGGTGCGGCCGTGCTGGAACCGTGCCCCGGCAACTCACATACGACGACGGTGGTTCTTGTCTCGAACCAGTCGACCTGCGCCTGCCAGTCCGTACCGTCGCAAGCAAGCCCGTGCACGAAGACCAAGGGCGGCCCACCGGAGCCGGTTCGTGTCACTCGCATCCACGGAGCTCCTTCGCTTGAACGGAGGTATTGTCTTGTGGCCGACGGTATTTCACGACAGTCTTGGAGTTCGAGCACTATTGCGCTAGGTATCCCCCATCGACGGGCAACACCGCTCCGGTGATGAACGAGGCGTCGTCGGACGCGAGAAAGGCGATGGCGCTGGCGACTTCGGCCGGTTCGCCGATGCGGCCGATCGGGTGCATACGCTCGATCGCCGCCAGATACTCCGAGCCACCCGGCTCATCGGGAAGCTGCTTGACTCGCTCGGTTCGAATCGTCCCGGGCGCAACGGCATTGACTCTGATGCCGCGGTCGGCCCACTCGACCGCCAGGTGCTTGGTCATGCCGGTAGCGATGAACTTGGCGGGCCCGTAGGCGGCCTGTCGCTTCTGGCCTGCCAGTCCGGAGATCGAGGAGAGGCAGACGATGGCGCCGCCCCCTGTGGGCAACATCGCCTCGATCGCGAACTTGCACGTCAGGAACATTCCGCGGCCGTCGATGGCCATCACCTCGTCCCAATCGGCGGCGGAGACCTCCAGCGCATCGCCGAGCGGAATGATCCCGGCGTTGGCGACCAGCACGTCGAGCCGTCCGTAGCGGTCGGTCGCCGCTGTGATCATCCGCTGCGCATCGCCTTCGACCGAGACGTCCCCGACAACTGTGTCGACTTCCGTCCCGTCGTGCCGCAGTTCATCGGCCAGCGCGAGCAGCGGCTCGCTTTGTATGTCGGTGAGGACTAACCGGGCTCCTTCGCGCGCGAAGCGCACGGCCGTCGCCCGGCCGATCCCGAACGCCGCCCCAGTGATCACGGCGGACTTTCCGTGGAGACGCCCTAGTTCTGGGGTCACAGCTGGGCCGTCAGCTTGGTCGACAATGCTCCAGCCTCCTTTGTGCGCCGAAGTTGTCGACGCGGTAGATGCCAAGCTCGACCTGGCGGTCGTGCGATCTCGAAATGGAAATGTCTGGGAGAGATCGCGATCAGGGCAGTTCCTCGGTGTTGGACGCGCAAAGCTTATGTCCACGCACAGAGCTGCGGATTCGTTTTCGACCCCTGACGGCGTCAAGCGCAGTCATCGTCCGGGTGCTGACGCATGGGGAACTAAAAATCACGACCTCTGAAGGCGATCACCGAAACCGTGGCAGCGTCTTTCTACTGACCTCGGAACTGGCAGCGAATGTTCGAGCCATATCCCCCAATCAGTTGAACGTCTCTCCTCCACATCACGGGCCGATCAGCCGACGCGTCCAGGCTCGGACCATCAGTAACTTCATGACGGAGTCGTCACTGCATCACACTTAGAAAGGAAACATCCGATGACAGACGCCAATCCGGTACACGATCACTACACCGTTATCAGCCACGCCTGCGAGATCCACACTTTACGCGTCGTAATCGCCGGAGATCCCGCCGACGCAGCCGAGACTCATCGCGAGCATTTCCCTGGGGACGCCATCATCCGGGTCGAACAAGCAACCCCGTCGGTGCAGCTGACTGCCTAGCGGCAGTGAACTGCTTGCTTCGCTGAATTTCGCTTCGCGTCGCAGTCAGACCAGCGGGGCCGGGTCGAGCAAAGAAAAAGGGCCGCATTTCTGCGGCCCTTCTCTTGTGGAGCTGCCGGGAATCGAACCCGGGTCCTACGGCGTTCCCTCAAGGCTTCTCCGTGCGCAGTTCGCTATGCCTCTACTCGGATCTCCTGATCACGCGAACAAGTCAGGATGACGATCCCAGTCGCTGTTTGATGTCCCGATGAGTCCCGCGACCGAACTCACCGGTTTATCCCTCTAGCTGATGCCAGACACCGGGTCGAGGGCTCTCCCGGGCTGACAGACTAGCTGTCGCTTAGGCAGCGAGAGCGTAGTCGCGCTGATTGGAATCGGCGCTTAATTGGTTGCAACGACGCTTAACGGTGGTCTCTTGCCTGCACCGGCACGCTTCCCTTGATTCGACACTCGAAGTCGAAACCGTTCAGCCCCTGTGTAGTTGTCTAACAACGCGCCCGCCGATCTACGGCAGGACATTTCATCTTACGCGACCTACAACACCCCACACCACGTATTTATGCCCTCGGCCACCCGTTAACGCTGGTCAGATCACGTAGTTGAGGTGATCGACGACACGCCTGCCGACCTCCTCGTCACCGCCGAAGCCGATGTCGTCGGCATGCTCGGCCAACGCGACCCGCCCACCGGCCAATCGCGCGAACAGCAGCGCATCGAGCGTGATCGTCGCCGTCGGTTCCTCGTCGCCGAAGTCCTCGACGACCTTGCCCCGGCCCTCGACCGCGACGTCGATCGTCCTGCTGAGCGGTCCCGTCAGCACGATGGACACCCGAGACCCGTCGGGCGCCCCTCCCAGCTTGCCGACCACGAAGCCCATACTGGCCGCCATCTCGTCGAGCGCGAACACCGCGGGCGCGCCGGTCGGGTCGGACGCCGGCCGCCCCAGCGCATCACGGATGTCGTGCTCGTGCATCCAGCAGTCGAAGATCCGGACCCGCATGAACCGGCCGTAACTGTCCGGGCCGGCCGGCGTCGCGGTCACCTGGTTCCACTCGTCGTCGCCCATCGCGGTCAGCGCCGCACGACGCTCGGCGGTGACGGCCTGGAAACGGTCCCTCAACTCCGCGCCGCTGATCGTCCGCAACTCCAGCACCCACCGCTCGTTGAGCACACCGATGTCGTTGCGCACGTGCTCGAACACCGACACATCCACATCCGGCTGCGGCATGTCCATGCCCGCCAACATCGACTCCGTGCCGACCATGTGGGCCGTCACGTCGTGCACCGTCCAACCGGGCAGCGACGTCGCGGTCTGCCAGTCCGATTCGCCCAGGCCCGCCAACAGGTCACCGATCGTCTGCCATTCGGCGAACAAGGCATCCAGGACCGCAGTCTTGTCGAGCGTGGTGACCGGACGCAAGGGGCTGCTCACCGCCCGACCGTACCGCTCGTCACCGACGACCGTGCTAGGAACCCGCGACGCTACGGTGTGTCGGCGGCATGAGGTTCGGCGGCAGATCGGTGATCGCAGTGGGCGACCCGAACAGATACCCCTGAGCCAGCGAGCAGCCCGCGAGGAACACCATCTCGGCCTGCTCCACCGTCTCGATGCCCTCGGCGATCACTTCCAGGCCCAACGGATCGCACACCGCGATCACCGATCGGTACAGCGTGGCGGCCTGAGCGCGTTCGGGTCCGGCCAACAGGCTGCGGTCGAGCTTGACGATCTGGATGGGTAACGCGTGCAGATAAGTCAGCGAGTTGTACCCGGCACCGAAATCGTCCAGGGCCACCTTGACGCCAATAGCCCTGAGCCGCCGTATTTGTGCGGCTGTCTCGTCGAGATCGACGACCGGCACGGTCTCGGTGATCTCCAACGTCAGCCGGCTGGGTTCCATGCCGTAGCGCGCCAGCGTCCCGGCCACCACGTCGCGGAATCCGCCGTCGCGCAAGCGTCCCGCCCCGATGTTGACCTGCAAATCGATACCCGAACCGGCCGCGGCGACTTCCCGGCAACTCTGGTCGAGCACCATCGCGTCGAAGGCATCGCCGAGCCCCGCGGCCTCGGCGGCGGCCACGAACGTCTCGGGCGGTATCTGCGTGCCGTCGGGTGCGGTCCACCTCGCCAGCGCCTCGATGGCGACCGGAGCCTCCTCCGGTAGCCGAACGATGGGTTGATAGACGAGGCTGAACCCGGCCGGCGGATCGCCGTCGGCGTGACGTAACGCGGTGGGAAAGTCCACTGCCCGGCCGATCATCGACGGGTAGACGACGGCGATGTCTTTTCCTAGGCGTTTGCCCTCATACATCGAGTGGTCGGCCTTACGCAGCAGGTCGTCCGGGGTCTGGCTGTCGTCACCGGCATGCGGCCGCACCAGGCCCATACTCGCGCGGACCCGCACGCTCGAGCCGTGCACCGCGAACGGCTCCCGAAGCGCCGCCCGGACGCGGTCGGCGACGACTTCAGGTGCCGCCGCGTCGCTGTTGATCAGAATCGCGAACTCGTCACCGCCGATGCGTGCCAGGGTGTCGGTATCCCGCACACATCGACGGAGGCGTTCGCCCACGGCACGCAGCAGTTCGTCGCCGCCCGCGTGGCCGAACCGGTCATTGACGACCTTGAAGTCGTCGAGGTCGACGAAGATCAGCACGAAACCGCCTCTGGTTGCGGCTGTTTCGAGCTCCTTGCCGAACAACAGCCTGTTCGGCAGCCCGGTCAAGGCGTCGTGATGAACCTGGTGCGCGAGCCGGTGCTGGGCGTCGAACAGCCGCAGCGTCAACCTGTGCTGCGCGCGCATCGCGAAGACCTGGCGCGTGGCGACGAGCAGAACCATCACCACCGCTCCGACGACCAGCACGCCGTCGAGCTCTTTGCCGATCATCACGTGGTAGCCGTAAAGCATTGCGATTCCAGCGAATCCGGCGAACGGCAAGATCAACTGCACCCAGTCCATCACCCGATCGCTGCTTTGCGCGGCGGTTTCTGACTGCGGCGTCGGTGTGGCGAGCGCGTAGATCACCAGTATCAGCCCGATGATGAACGCGCCGCCGCCCCACAAATCACCGTTCTGCAAGGCCACAGTCCGGAAGTAGGCCACCATCCGGTCGGCGGACGCGAGCAACATGACACCGCCGGTCAACAGCAGGCAGTCCGCTCGATATGGCCGGCCTGGCCGATAGAGACTGGCGAAGAAGACCCCCGCCACCACCGCGCACAGCTGGAGCAGCGAATAGGTGACCAGGATGGGCGGATTGTCCGACCGGGGAAATGCCGCTGCGGCCAGTGCACCATATCCGGCCATGTAGGACAGCAGCGAAAACGAGATGGCCGCCACGATCGCGTCGAGCACGGAGGCGACAAGCGAGTACTGGCGCACCGGGTCGGGGGTGTTGGTGCGCCCGACGCCCACCCGCCCCAACACGACCACTGCCGAGAAGATGAGCACCGCGGGGAGCAGATACGCGACGATCTCCCTCCCACCGGCCACTCGACCGTCGTCTGCGCCTCCGCCCGTCCACCACAGCAGTTCACCGATGAGCCAGCTCAAGCACGAGGCCGCGATCAGGACCCGCCACCGTCGAGCTGTGCCGTCGACCTTCCGAGCAACCACGAAGCCGCGGACAACGATCACGGCGCCCAAGATCGCCTGCACCGCGATCATCCCCGCCTCGGCGCGGTCGTATCCCCATGGGGCCAGTGCATTCACCACGACTGAGAGAAGCAGGGCCACGACGACGCCGTAACGCCAACGATGACCCCTGAGCAACACGCCTTCCCCGCCTTTCCGTTCGTCATGATGCCTTATTCAACGAAATGCTTATGTCGGCTCGGCCCAAATACTCGCGTCTTTCAGCCTGCGGCTGATCATGGCCACCGCAGCCAGCGCCAACACCATGCCGAGCGCCTGCCAGCGTGTCACCCGCTCGCGCAGCACCACGATCGCGAGCAACACCGTCGCCGCCGGGTACAGCGACATCAGCACGCCCGCCAGCGACAGCAGCGCCGCCTGAAGTGCCAGCAGCATCGCGATGTTCGCGCCGACGTCGATGAATGCCGCGAGCACCGCCAACCGCAGCGGGGTTCCCGACGGCGGTCGCAGGTTGCGGCTCAGCAGTGCGATGAGGACCACCAGCGCCGTCGCCGACGCGCGGGCGAACACCAACGGCCACAACTTCGCGTCCACCGGCGCCTGATCGATCAGCACGAAATTCAACCCGAACGCCACGCCCGAGCCGACCGTCAACCACGCCACCGTCGGGGTGAACCTGTGCTCCGTGACGTCCTTGTCGGACGCCTCCCGGCTGACCAGCACCACCGCCACCAACGCCAGCGCCACGCCCACGCCGGCGATCAGCCCGGGCCGCTCCCCCAGCGCCAGCCCGACGCCCACCGGGATGCCCGCCACCAGGATCGCGGTCAGCGGAGACACCACCGATATCGGACCCGAACCCAACGCGGCGTAGAACCACCACACGCCGAACGCCTGCGCGACCCCGCACAACACGCCCTAGACCACTGCGCCCTGCGAGACGTCCCCGCCGATAGGAACCGCCAGTACCGCGAGCACCACCAACGCGATCGGATAGGAGACCAACACCACGCGCAACGCGGCGACGCGGCGCGAGGCCAGCCCGCCGACGAAGTCGCTGATCCCGTAGCCCAGCGCCGACGCCAGCGCGAGCGCGACTCCGATCAGGTCATGCCCTTGGCGCGGCGGCCCAGCTCGCGGGTGATCTCGCGTTGCGCGTCACGACGCGCCAGGTCCTGCCGCTTGTCGCGGGCCTCTTTACCGCGGGCGAGTGCCAGTTCCACCTTCACCTTCCCGTCGGTGAAGTACAGGGACAGCGGCACGAGCGTGAGGTTGCCGTCGCGGATGCGGCCGATCAGCTGATCGATCTGCTTGCGGTGCAACAACAGTTTCCGGTTGCGCCGCGGCACGTGATTGGTCCAGCTGCCGTGGTGATACTCGGGGATGTGCAGGTTGCGCAGCCACACCTCGCCGTCGTCGACGGTGGCGAAGGCGTCGGCCAGCGACGCCTGCCCGTCGCGCAGGCTCTTCACCTCCGTGCCGACGAGCTGGATCCCCGCCTCGAACGTCTCCAGGATCGAATAGTTGTGTCGTGCTTTGCGATTGGTCGCGACTACCTTGTTGTTACTGGACCGGGAGGGGTCGGCTTTCTTGGCGCCCTGTTTTGCCATGGCTACCTTCGTATGTAAAGCCGCAGTGTCACGTAGGCGGTGATACCCGACATCGCCAACCCCAAGAACAGCATCAGCGGAGCGCTGAAGTACAACACGTCGGCGTAGTCGACCTTGGCGATCAGGTTCGCCTGATAGAACTGGTTGAGCGCGTTCTCCAGGAACAGCGCCCGCACCACGATCAACCCGATGATCGCAATGACCACACCGATCAAGGCGGCAAGCATCGCCTCCACCAGGAACGGCAACTGGGTGTACCAGCGGCTGGCCCCGACCAGGCGCATGATGCCGATCTCCGTGCGTCTGGTGTACGCCGCGACTTGAACCATGTTGGCTATCAACAGGACCGCGCCGACCGCCTGAACCAACGCCACCGCGAACGCGGCGTTGCTGATGCCGTCGAGGACCGCGAACAGTCGGTCGATCAGCTCCTTCTGGTTGAGCACGTTGAGTACGCCGGGCTGGCCGACCATCGCCTCGTCGAATTCCTTGTGCTGCTCGGGGTCATCGAGTTTGACGATGAACGAGGCCGGAAACGCGTCACGGCCCGCGACGTCCTTGTATTGCGGGAACTTCGTGATCGCGTCCTCGTAGGCCTCATCGCGGTTGAGGAACCGCACCGAGCGCACGTCGTCGCGGTCCTCGATCTGCTGGCGCAGCGCCTTGCACGGGTCGGCGTCACACGATGGGTCGTTGGCCGAGACGTCGTTGGTCAAAAAGACCTGGCTTTCGACGCGGTCCAGGTAGATGTTGCGGGACTGATCGGCCAGCCGGACGACGAGCAGGCCGCCGCCGAACAGGCCGATCGAGATGGCGGTCGTCAGGATCATCGCCACGGTCATGGTGACGTTGCGACGAAATCCGGTGAGGACCTCGTTGATAAGGAAGCCGAAGCGCACTAGCGATCCATTCCGTAGACGCCGCGCTGCTCGTCGCGAATCAGCCGGCCGAGTTCGAGTTCGACGACCCGCTGGCGCATTGAGTCGACGATGTGGTGGTCGTGGGTGGCCATCAACACCGTGGTCCCGGTGCGGTTGATCCGCTCGAGCAGATCCATGATGTCCTTGCTGGTCTCCGGGTCCAGGTTGCCGGTGGGCTCGTCGGCGAGCAGCACCAGCGGCCGGTTGACGAATGCGCGGGCGATCGCGACGCGCTGCTGTTCGCCACCGGACAGTTCGGCGGGCAACCGGTTGGCCTTGCCCGACAGGCCGACCATCTCCAGCACGTCGGGCACCACCCGGTTGATGGTCTCGGCGCGCTTGCCGATGACCTCGAGGGCGAATGCGACGTTTTCGAAGACGGTCTTCTGTTGCAGCAGCCGGAAGTCTTGGAACACGCAGCCGATCACCTGACGCAGGCTGGGGATGTGGCGCCCGGGCAGCTTGTTGACGTGGAACTTCGACACCTGGATGTCGCCGTGGGTCGGAGTCTCCTCAGCCAGGAGCAGCCGCATGAACGTCGACTTGCCCGAGCCCGACGGTCCGATGAGGAAGACGAACTCACCCTTGTCGATCTTGACCGAGACGTTGTCGAGCGCGGGCCGCGCTGACGACTTGTACTGCTTGGTCACGTTGTTGAGGGTGATCATCACGGGTCGCCAGTGTAGCGGTGAAACAGTGCCGCCCTAGCTGGGCGGAGTCGCCGTCGGTGGCGGCAGCAGTTGCGGAACCGGGGGCACCAGCGGCGTATCCGTCGTTGTGGGCGGCCCCTCGGGCCCGATCAGCGGCGTTGTCGGCGTCGTCGGGCTGGTCGGTGTGGTCTCGGTCGGGCTCGTCGTGGTGGTCGTCGGCGGGGTGGTCGTGGTGGTCGTGGTCGTCGTCGTTGGCGGTTCGGTGGTCCGGCGCACGTTGGTGCGCGGCACCCACGTGTAGTTCGGGTCGGGCACGAACCCCGGGGGGACGACCGCAGGGGCGGGCGCGGCCGGTTCGGGCGGCTTGGGCTCGAACGTCTGGTTCACCCAGAACAGCGCCACGAACGCCGCGATGAGCACCACCGTCGACACCCGCATCCGGCCGAAACGGGCGCTCAGCCAGTTCCTCACTTCTTCTGCTCCGCGGAGCCCTGCGTCTCATTGCCGGCGCCGCCGTCTGTCGCCGGGTGGACGATGGCGCCCACCGTCGGTGTCACACTGTCGGTCGGCGACACGATCCCGGCGCGGCGTAGCTCGGCGACCACCAACACGCGAATGCGCCGGCCGACTTCGAACTGCTTACCGGGAAGTGTGCGCGCGACCATCCGCAGGTTCACCGTCTCGAGCCCGATGCTCTCGACACCCATCAGCTGGGGCGCGTCGAGCATGAGTGCGCTGAGTTGCGGATCGTCTGTTGCTTTGCGCGCGACGGTGTGCAGGAGCTCGTTGACCTCGTTGAGGTCGGACCCCGTCGGCACCGGAATGTCGATGACCGCGCGCGCCCAGTCCTTCGACAGGTTGAGCGATCGAACGATGTTGCCGTTGGGGATGGTGTACATCTCACCTTCGGCGGTGCGCAGTTTGGTGACCCGCAACGTCACCTCTTCGACCGTTCCGAGCGACTCCTCGGGTGCACCGACCATGCTGAGCTGCACCAGATCGCCGAAGCCGTACTGCTTTTCGGTGATGATGAAGAAACCTGCCAGCAGGTCCTGGACGACTTTCTGCGCACCGAAGCCCAGCGCGGCGCCCAGCACCGCGGCAGGCGCGACCAGCGACCCGATCGGGATCGCGAGCGTGTCGGTGATCTGCACTGCCACGATGATGAACAACAAGGCGACCGTGACCCACGAGATCACCGAAGCGACGGCCTGCCGGTGCTTGGCGCTCTCCGAACGCACCAGCTGATCGCTTTCCAGATATTCGGCGTCGATGCGGCTCACGATCCGCTGTGCCGCCCAGTTGATGAACCGCGCTGCGAGCAGTCCGCCGATCAACAGCAGTGCGATCGTCACACCGCGGTCGAGAATCCAGTTGCCGATGTTGCCCTTCCAGAACCCTCCCCAGCGCTCCCCCAGGGACAGTGCGATCAGACTGTTATCCATCGTCTTGACTCTTGCGCCAACGAATGCCCGCCTCGAGGAACCCGTCGAGGTCGCCGTCGAGCACCGCGGCGGGGTTGCCGACCTCGTACTCGGTGCGCAGATCCTTGACCATCTGGTAGGGGTGCAGCACGTAGGACCGCATCTGGTTGCCCCACGAGCTGCCACCGTCGCCCTTGAGGGCATCCATCTCGGCGCGCTCTTCTAAGCGCTTGCGTTCCAACAACTTTGCCTGCAAGACCCGCATCGCCGAAACCTTGTTCTGCAACTGCGACTTCTCGTTTTGACAGGTCACCACGATGCCTGTCGGGATGTGGGTCAGCCGGACCGCCGAGTCGGTGGTGTTGACCGACTGGCCACCGGGGCCGCTGGAGCGGTAGACATCAACGCGCACATCGCTTTCCGGGATGTCGATGTGGTCGGTGGTCTCCACCACCGGCAGCACTTCGACGTCGGCGAACGACGTCTGCCTGCGGCTCTGGTTGTCGAACGGGCTGATGCGCACGAGGCGATGGGTGCCCTGCTCGACCGACAGGGTGCCGTAGGCGAACGGTGCGTGCACCGCGAACGTCGCGCTCTTGATCCCCGCCTCTTCGGCGTAGGAGATGTCAAAGACTTCCACGGGATAGTCGTGCTGTTCGGCCCAGCGGATGTACATGCGCATCAGCATCTCGGCCCAGTCTGCGGCGTCCACCCCGCCGGCGCCCGAGCGGATCGTGACGACGGCCTCGCGCTCGTCGTACTCGCCGGACAGCAGGGTGCGCACCTCCATCGCCTCGATGTCCTCGCGCAGCTTGGCCCGCTCGGCGTCGGCCTCTGCGAGTTCCTCCTCGCTGCCGTCTTCGGCGGCCAGCTCGTACATCACCGGCAGGTCGTCGAGGCGCTGCCGGAGTTCCTCGACGCGCCGAAGCTCCCCCTGGGTGTGCGACAGCTCACTGGTGACCTTCTGAGCGCGCGTCTGGTCGTCCCACAGGTTCGGGTCGGAGGCCTCGTGCTCGAGCTTTTCGATGCGACCGCGGAGGCCTTCGACGTCGAGCACCCGCTCCACCGTGGTCAGGGTGGAGTCGAGGGCAGCGAGGTCGGCTTGACGGTCAGGATCCACGGGAGTTCAGGTTACCTGTGAGCCGACACGCGCCGGTTCTCGCGACTGGCGGCAACGAGGCCCGTCCGCGTTCTAGCATCGGATGCGTAACCAGCCGGCCCCGACGCGACAGCCCCTTGCGCGAGGCCGGGCAGCGAGAAGGAAGCTTCGACCAAAGGTGTCCATGCGCCCCTACCACGTGGCGATCGTCGGCTCAGGGCCTTCGGGTTACTTTGCCGCGGCGTCGTTACTCAAGTTCGCCGATTCCCAGGACGACGCCGACGTGCGCGTCGACATGCTCGAGATGTTGCCGACCCCGTGGGGGCTGGTGCGCTCGGGTGTGGCACCCGACCATCCGAAGATCAAGTCGATCAGCGCCCAGTTCGAAAAGACCGCGTTGGATCCGCGATTCCGCTTCTTCGGCAACGTCGCGGTCGGCGAGCACGTGCACCCCGCCGAGTTGTCCGAACAGTACGACGCGGTGATCTACGCCGTCGGCGCCCAATCCGACCGGGCGCTGGGGATCCCCGGTGAGGACCTGCCCGGCAGCGTCGCCGCCGTCGATTTCGTGGGCTGGTACAACGCCCACCCGCATTTCGAGGAGATCGCACCGGACATCTCCAGCGGTCGCGCCGTCGTGATCGGCAACGGCAACGTCGCTTTGGACGTGGCGCGGATTCTGGTCACCGATCCCGACGTGCTGGCCGCGACGGACATCGCCGACCACGCGCTGAAGTCACTGCACGACCGCGGGGTGGAGGAGGTCCTCGTCATCGGGAGACGGGGGCCGTTGCAGGCGCCGTTCACCACGTTGGAGCTGCGCGAACTCGGGCACCTCGAGGGGCTCGGCGACGTCGACGTCATCATCGATCCCGCCGACTTCGCCGACATCACCGACGACGACCTCGAAGCGGCGGGCAAGACCGTGCGCAACAACATCAAGGTGCTGCGCGGCTATGGGGAACAGACACCGAAGAACGCCAAGCGGCGCATCGTCTTCCGTTTCCGCACCTCCCCGATCGAGATCAAGGGGGACGGTCACGTCGAATCGATCGTGCTCGGCCGCAACGAGCTGGTCGAGGAGAACGGCCGCATCGTGGCCAAGGACACCGGTGAACGCGAGGAGGTGCCGGCCCAGCTCGTGGTGCGCGCGGTCGGCTATCGCGGGGTTCCGACGCCCGGCCTGCCGTTCGACGAGCGCAGCGGCACGATCCCGCACACCCACGGGCGCGTCGAAGGCAGCCGCAACGAGTACGTGGTCGGCTGGATCAAGCGGGGGCCGACGGGTGTCATCGGCAGCAACAAGAGCGATTCGCAGGAGACCGTGGACACGCTGATCGCCGACCTGTCGGCAGCGCAACTCGCCGACTTCGCCGAGGACCATTCGCGGCGGCTGGCCGAGTGGTTGGTCGAACGGCAGCCGAAGGTGATCACCGATGACCACTGGCGGCTGATCGACGAGTACGAGCGGTCAGCAGGCGAACCGCACGGGCGCCCGCGCGTGAAGCTGACCACCGTGGCCGCGATGTTGAGGATCGGGCACGGCTGAGCATCGGCTCGTCGTGCACCACGCTTGAAGCCTCAGGAGTAGGGCGGTGGTGGCGCCTCGGGCGGCGGGGCCTGCGGCGCGAATCGCCAGTTGTCCGGGTTCTTCGGCGAGTAGACGACGGGAAACAGTTGGCCCATCGTCGGCCAGTCGTCGACGTCGACCTCGAGCCGTTGGTAGACGACATGCTCGTTGACCGTGGGCCCGTTGATGACGCCGGTGATCGTGACGTACTGCGGCCCGATGACGTCGGTCGGCCGGGGGCTGACGCCGGTGACCAGCAGTTGACCCGACGGCCAGTCAGGCGGGGTGCCGCGACGGCGCATCAGCATCGGTCGGGCCAGCAGCACCAGCGCACCGACGATCAGCAGTATCACCGCGAATTCCCACATCCCGACATGGTAGGACGACAGGCATGGATCCCGAGGCGGACGATCTGGCATTGGCGCTCGCTCTGGCCGATGCAGCCGATGCTCGGACCACGGCCCGCTTCGGCGCGGTCGACCTCGTCGTCGAGACCAAACCCGACCTGACGCCGGCCACCGATGCCGACCTCGAAGTCGAATCGATGATCCGGGAGCGACTCGGCGAGCAGCGCCCGGCCGATTCGGTGTTCGGCGAGGAGTTCGGCGGCACGAAGGAGTTCGTGGGCAGGCAGTGGGTCGTTGACCCGATCGACGGCACCAAGAACTTCGTCCGCGGGGTACCGGTGTGGGCGACGCTGATCGCGTTGCTGCGCGACGGCGTACCCGTGCTCGGCGTGGTGAGTGCACCCGCGCTGCACCGACGGTGGTGGGCGGTGTCCGGGCGGGGTGCGTACGCGCAGGTGTCCGGGCAACCGCAGCGACGGCTGAGCGTGTCGAAGATCGAGGACCTCGGCTCGGCGAGCCTGGCGTTCTCCAGCCTCTCCGGGTGGGCCGACCGCGGCATCCGCGACCGGTTCGTCGCGCTGACCGACGCGGTGTGGCGGGTGCGAGGCTACGGCGACTTCTACAACTACTGCCTGGTCGCCGAGGGGGCCGTCGACATCGCGATGGAGCCCGAAGTCTCGACGTGGGACCTGGCGCCGCTCGACGTCCTGGTGCGCGAGGCCGGCGGCCGCTTCACCAACCTCACAGGTGAGGCCGGCCCGCACGGCGGCAGCGCGGTCGCGACCAACGGACTGCTGCATGACGCCGTGCTGCGCAGCTTGTCGGCACCTGAGCTGTGAGTTCGACAACAACTTACCGACGAGTCAGTTCCGATACCTTACTCTGGAGTCAGTTCGACGAGTTCGGACGTCACAAATCGAAGCGAGGCAGTCGAAATGAGTAAAGCCCTGCCGTCGAAAAACGGATCCAAGTCGAAGCGAAGCGACAAAGAAAGCGCGGTCGGCCTGAAGAAGCACAAGCGGTCGGCGACCGATCTCGGTCTGGCGCTGGTCACTCCCCTGGTCGGCCAGGAGTTCCTGGACCGCTACAACCTGCGCGATCCGCTCAACCGTGGCTTGAAGTACGGCGTCAAGCAGGTGTTCTCGTTCGCGGGCGCGGCCAGCAGGCAGTTCAAGCGGGTGTCGGGTAACCAGAGCGGACCGACGCGACTGAAGAAGAGCGGTTCGGATTACTTCGACCTCACCCCCGACGACGAACAACAGATGATCGTCGAGACGGTCTGCGAGTTCGCCGAGGAGGTTATCCGTCCCGCGGCGCGCGAGGCCGACGAGTCCGCCGATTACCCCGTCGACCTCGTGGCGAAGGCATCCGAACTCGGCATCACCGCGATCAACGTTCCCGAGGACTTCGAGGGCATCGCCGCGCACCGCGCAGCCGTCACCAATGTGTTGGTCGCCGAGGCACTGGCGTACGGCGACATGGGCCTCGCGTTGCCCATCCTGGCTCCCGCGGGTGTCGCGTCGGCGCTCACGCACTGGGGCAGCGCCGATCAGCAGGCCACCTATCTGAAAGAGTTTGCGGGCGAGAATGTTCCGCAGTCCTGCGTGGCGATCGCCGAACCGCGAGCGCTGTTCGATGCCACCGCGTTGAAGACCACCGCGGTCCGCACCCCGAGCGGGTACCGCCTCGACGGGGTCAAGTCGCTTGTGCCGGCCGCCGCCAATGCCGAACTGTTCATCGTCGGAGCGCAACTCAACGGCAAGCCCGCGCTATTCATCGTCGAGTCGTCGTCGAAGGGTCTGAGCATCACGCCCGACCCGGGTATGGGTATCCGCGGAGCGGCGATCGGCCAGGTCGCACTCGACGGGGTCACGGTGCCGCTGTCGGCGCGCCTCGGCGAGGACGGCGCAACTGACGAGGACTACTCGGAGGCGCTCGCGCTGTCGCGGCTCGGCTGGGCGGCGCTCGCCGTCGGCACCGCCCACGCGGTGCTCGACTACGTCGTCCCCTATGTCAAGGAACGGAAGGCGTTCGGTGAACCGATCGCGCACCGTCAGGCGGTCGCGTTCATGTGCGCCAACATGGCGATCGAGTTCGACGGTCTGCGCTTGATCACGTGGCGCGGCGCGTCGCGAGCCGATCAGGGTCTGCCGTTCGCCCGCGAGGCCGCACTGGCCAAACGGCTGGGCACCGACAAGGGCATGCAGATCGGCCTGGACGGTGTGCAGCTGCTCGGCGGCCACGGCTACACCAAGGAACATCCCGTCGAGCGGTGGTATCGCGATCTGCGCGCCATCGGCGTCGCCGAGGGTGTCGTAGTTATCTAGTCTCACGAGCGGAAGTCGAATCATGGCAATCAATTTGGAGCTGCCGCGCAAGCTCGAGGCGGTCATCGAGAAGGCCCATCAGGGGGCCGCGGAGATGCTGCGCCCGATCTCTCGCAAGTGGGATCTGCGTGAGCACGAGTATCCGGTGGAGCTGGACACCCTGGCCACCCTGTTCGAGGGCATCCAGGACGCGAAGGCGTTCGCGTTCGCAGGCGCCGAGGCGTTCGCGGGCGGTGACGAGCCCAGGGGCGCCAACCACAACGGCGCGAACATGTCGGCCGTACTCAACGTGATGGAGATCAGTTGGGGCGACGTGGCTTTGATGCTGTCGGTGCCGCGCCAGGGGCTCGGTAACGCGGCGATCTCCAGCGTGGCCACGCCCGAACAGCTCGAGCGTCTGGGCAAGGACGTGTGGGCCGCGATGGCGATCACCGAACCGGACTTCGGCTCCGATTCAGCGGCGGTGTCGACGACGGCGAGGCTGGACGGCGACGAGTACGTGATCAACGGCGAGAAGATCTTTGTCACGGCCGGATCCCGCGCCACCCACATCGTGGTGTGGGCGACGCTGGACAAGTCGCTGGGCCGTGCGGCGATCAAGTCGTTCATCGTTCCGCGCGAACATCCAGGGGTGACGGTCGAGCGACTCGAGGACAAGCTCGGCATCAAGGCCTCCGACACCGCGGTGATCCGGTTCGACAATGCCCGGATCCCCAAGGACAACCTGTTGGGTAGCCCGGAGATCCACGTGGAGAAGGGTTTTGCCGGGGTCATGGAGACCTTCGACAACACTCGGCCCGTGGTCGCCGCGATGGCCGTCGGCATTGCCCGCGCCGCCCTCGAGGAGCTGCGCAAGATCCTCACCGAGGCCGGCATCGAGATCTCCTACGACAAGCCGTCGCACGCGCAGAGCGCACCCGCGGCGGAGTTCCTGCGGATGGAATCCGATTGGGAGGCGGCGTATCTGCTGATGGTGCGCTCGGCGTGGCAGGCCGACAACGACATTCCGAACTCGAAGGAAGCGTCGATGGGTAAGGCGAAAGCCGGCCGGGTGGCCAGCGACATCACGCTGAAGGCGGTCGAACTGGCCGGCACCGTCGGGTACTCGGAGGTCACTCTGCTGGAGAAGTGGGCCCGCGACAGCAAGATCCTCGACATCTTCGAGGGCACCCAGCAGATTCAGCTGTTGGTCGTGGCGCGCCGGCTGCTCGGCTTGTCGTCGGCCGAACTCAAGTAGGCGGCCGGCGCACCGTTTGTGAATCTGGCGACGGAAATCCCGAAAAAGCGTCGCTGATTTCACAATTGGCACATGACCGGCCTAGAACTCTCTAGAACCCGTCGTGCACGACCACACGGGTGCGGCCGGTGACGCCGCCGCCGATGATCGTGCGCAAGGTGTGCGGCGCCTCGAGCACCGGGACGTCTTTGGTGATGTCGGTGAGATGCTTCGGCTTGAGCTCGCCCTCGATCTGCTTCCAGATCTCGCGACGCGGCCCGATCGCGAGCTGTACGGAGTCGATGCCCGCCAGGGTGACGCCGCGCAGGATGAACGGCATCACGGTTGTGGGAAGGTCGGCCGATCTGGCCAACCCCGAGATCGCCGCGACACCCGCGTAATTGAGGGTGCTCAGCGCGTATGCGAGGGTGTCGCCCCCGACGCTGTCGACGACGCCGGCCCATTTCGACTTACCCAGCGGGCGGACCTTCTCCCCTTCCTCGGGTAGGCGTCCGATCACCTGGTAGGCGCCCAGGCCCATGAGATAGTCGTGCGCCTCGGCCTTCCCGGTGGATGCGATCACTTCGTAGCCCAGAGCGGCCAGCAGGTCGACACTGATGCTGCCGACGCCTCCGGTCGCACCGGTGACCAGTACGGGCCCGTCCTGCGGTCGCACACCGTGGTCGCGAATTGCGTTGACGCTCATGGCCGCGGTGAAGCCGGCTGTGCCGATCGCGGCGGCCTCCGCCGTCGTCAACCCGCAAGCCGGGGAACGCAAGAGTCCCCGGACGCGGGTCGCGTCCAGGGACTCCTGACGTGTCTTACGAACCGAGATGCGAGATCAGGTCAGGCTTCATCTCCTGCAACTGAGCACCCCAGTACTCCCAGCTGTGCGTGCCGTAGGGCGGGAAGTTGAACACACCGTTGTTGCCGCCCGCGGCGATGTAGTTGTCACGGAACGTGATGTTCGTGCGGATGGTCAGGCCCTCGAGGAACTCGGCGGGCAGGTTCGCGCCACCGAGCTCGTTGGGCGTGCCGTTACCGCAGTAGACCCAGAGCCTGGTGCCATTGGCCACCAGAGCCGGGATCTGAACCATCGGGTCGTTGCGCTTCCACGCGCTGTTCGGGTCCTCGGTGCGGCCCCACATGTCGTTGGCGTCGAAACCGCCCGCGTCGCCCATGGCCATGTTGATCAGGAACGGCCACTGGCCCTCGGACGGGTTGAGGAACGCCGACAGTGCCCCGGCATAAACGAACTGGTCGGGGTGGTAGACCGAGAGGATCATCGCGGAGTTGCCGGACATCGACAGGCCGACGGCGGCGTTGCCCGTCGTCGACACGCCCCTGTTGGCGGACAGCCACTGGGGCAGCTCGCTGGTGAGGAACGTCTCCCACTTGTAGGTCTGGCAGCCGGCCTTACCGCACGCCGGCGCATACCAGTCGGAGTAGAAGCTCGACTGGCCGCCGACCGGCAGGACCAGCGACAGCGGCGTCTCGTAGAACCACTCGAACGCCTGGGTCTCCAGGTCCCAGCCGTTGTAGTCGTCGCGAGCACGCAGTCCGTCGAGCAGGTACACCGCCTTGGAGCCGGTGCCCTTCTGGAACTGCACCTTGATGTCGCGTCCCATCGACGGGGACGGCACCATCAGGTACTCGACCGGCAGGCCGGGCCGGGAGAACGCCCCAGCGGTGGCTGACTGGCCGGCCAGGCTCACGAATCCCGGTAGCAGGGCCGCCGCGATGGCCGCCACCGCGAAGCGCCGCGCCCATGGGCCGCGAATCTTGTCAATCAAGCTCATACTGCAAGTCCATCCATCTTCCGGTTTGCCACTTTGGAGGCCGTTCCGTCCGCGATCGAGCGATCGCCATCGACACCGCAGCAATGTGTGCACTGCGTTGTCATGCCCGCTCGACTGAGCCCGGGGCCGTCGAGCGGACCGAGAAAATTTCAGTTGTCGCGTGTGCAGTAAAACATGATGATCAGCGCAGGAGAAACCCAGGGCCGTCTGGCGCGCCGGATTTTGCGAGCAAATTACCACTGACACGACGGTCGGAAATGGCTCCGACCGGGTATCGATGGGCCGATCACGGCACCCGTAGGCTGCGGTCATGGCACCGGCCCGCACGCCGCGACTGTCGGTCGACGACTGGATTCAGGCCGGATACGAGATTCTCGCCGAGCAGGGCATCAAGGCGCTCAAGCTGGATGCGCTGTGCGAGCGCGTCGGCGCCACCAAGGGCAGCTTCTACTGGCACTTCCCCGATATGGCCGGCTATCGGTCCGCGCTGGTCCGGGCGTGGGGCGAGGTGCGCGACGACGACCGGCGCCATTTCGCGGCGCTGAGCGACCTGCCGCCGCGCGAGCGGCTCTCGCAAATGATGAGTGCGCTGGTGGATGCCCGACATCGGACGCTGGAACGGGCGATGCGCGAGTGGGCGCGAACCGACGAAGAGGTCGCCGCGGGGGTACGGGCGTCGGATCGGCGGGTCCTCGAGGCGGTGCGCGAGGCGTTCGTCGAGGACGGCTTCGACCCCGACGAGGCCGATCTGCGCGCGAACGCCACCTTCGCGGCGGGGATCGGCTTCTTGCACCTGTCCGGCGCGAGAGCCAGCAGCAAGGCTGCGGCGCGGCGCGAACGGTTCCTCGACATCATGCTGGCGCGGTAGTTCGCGCACGTCGGTGCGCGACGAGCGTGCGCATGATGTCGCGATTCGGCGGCGTGTCGGGTGCAGACATGCCCGCTCGGCCGGTCGAGGGCGGGGGCCGCGTTCCATACAAAAAAGTATGGTAGCGTTCGGACCATGACGGCCGCTCCGGCTCTCCCCCTTGTCGACGCCGGGTTCGTCGGTCGGCTCGCCGAGCGGGCACCGGAGGCCGAGCGGCTGCGCCAGTTGCCGGACGCGACGGTCGATGAACTGACCGCATCGGGGCTCACCGACCTGCTGGTGCCCGCGCGATACGGCGGCATGCAGGCGCCGCTGCCTGCGATCTTCGATCCGGTCCGACGAATGGCACACGGCTGCGCGTCGAGCGCGTGGACCATCGGCTTCTATGTCCTGCACAACTGGATCATGGCGTTGTTCGACGAGCGGGCCCAGGAAGAGGCCTTCGCGGCCCGACCGTTTCTCGCCCCCGCTCCCCTGGCGCCGACCGGTCGAGGGCTGCCCACCGACGGCGGGATGCGACTGAGCGGCCGCTGGTCGTGGGCCACTGGCGTGATGCACGGCAACTGGATCATGGTCGGCGCGCTGTGTGGCCCCGACGACGCGATCTTCCCGGCGCTCGCGCTGCTGCCCATCGAAGACGTCGCGATTGAGGACGTGTGGCACACCGACGGCATGCGCGCCACCGGCTCCAACGACGTCGTGATCAGCGACGCGTTCGTCCCGGAACACCGATTGGTCCGCGTCGTCGACATCTACACCGGTACCGCGCCCGGCGCGGCGCTGCACGATGCCAACACCTACCGCTGGCCGATGGTGCCCGCCTTGGCGCTGTTGGCGGCGATGCCGGCGCTGGGCGGCGCCGAACGTGTCGCCGAGATCTACGCCGAGCGGTTGTCGGAACGGGTGCTGGCGTATGAGGGCGTCATGCAGAAGGACAAGCCGATCGCGCAGGCCCGCCTCGGAGAGGCCGAGGTGCGTCTGCGGGCGCTGCGCGGCCTTCTGGCCGACACCATCGCAGAGATCGAGGCCATCGTCGCGACCGGCGATGCGGTACCGAGACCGGTGCGCGGGGCGGCCCGGATGGCCGCGGCGCACATCGTCCACGAGTCGCGACACGTGATCGGGCTGTTGCTCGAGGCCTCGGGTGCCAGCGCGCATTTCGTCGACAACCCGCTGCAACGGATCAAGCGCGACGTCGACGTGGTGGCCGGGCACGTGGTCTTCGACTACGACACGAGCCGAGAGCTCGCAGGAGCCTTGAGATTGGGAATGAAAGTGTCACGAACCGCGATGGTGTGATCGGAGGGGAACCCATGGCCGAGGACTTGCGCGACCAAGTCACCAAGATGTTCCAGAAGAACGTCATGAACCCAATGATGCGGCTCCTGCCGTTCCAGACGTTGCTGGAGACGACGGGTCGCAAGAGCGGCCAACCTCGTCGCACTCCGCTGGGTGGGCGGCGGGTGGGCAATGAGTTCTGGTTCGTCTCCGAGTTTGGCGAGAAGTCGCAATACGTCAAGAACATTCAGGCCGATCCCGCCGTGCGGGTTCGCTTGAACGGCAAGTGGCACAAGGGAACCGCACACATCGTCGCCGACGATGACGCGCGTGAGCGGTTGCGCTCGCTGCCGCAGTTCAACAGCTTCGGCGTGCGGACCTTCGGCACCAACCTGCTCACCATCCGCGTCGATCTCGAGGATTGACTGGCGGCGTAAGTAAAACTAAAGTCAGTTTTAGTTCTTGGTCGCGGGCGTCCCCCGCGCCCCGCCGTCATCGTCGATGGAGCCAATCATGGAATCGTTTGTCCACCTGCGCAAAGGCCGCACTCCCAAGCGTCTGCACGCCGACCTCGACGGCCTCAAGGACGACGAACTCGGCCGTGGCGGATTCGTCGGCCGCACCGCCAACATCTACCGCCGCCACGACCCCACCGCATACCGGGCGTCGGGACCGCTGCGGCCGGTCGATGTGATGACCAGCGAGCTCAAGCCCAGCGACGCCACCGACGCCGCGGGCACGCCGCTGCTGTTGTTCAGCAACCCCGACTGCCGTATCTCGTTGAGCCGGCGCAGCGAGGAGATGCCGTTCTACGTGCGGCACGTCGACGGGGACCTGTTGTCGTTCGTGCACCGGGGTTCTGGTCGGCTCGAGACGGAGTTCGGACCGCTGCGCTACCGAGAGGGCGACTGGGTCTACGTGCCGAAGGCGACGACGTGGCGCCAGGTTCCCGACGAGGAAACGACGTTGCTGATGATCGAGGCCACCGCCGAGTTCCGCGTCCCACCGCCCGGGCCGCTCGGCAGGCACTTCCCGTTCGACCCGTCACAGACGACGGTGCCCGAACCGCAGCCGCTCGACGACGGCCACGGCCCACAAGTCAACGGAGAATACGAAGTTCGCCTCGTCCACGAGGGTGGGCCGACATCGCTGTTCTACCAACACAACCCGATCGACGTCGAAGGATGGCGCGGCGACAACTTCCCGTTCACCTTCAACATCGCCGATTACAACGTGATCGCCAGCGAGAGCGTGCACCTGCCGCCGACCGTGCATTTGTTCATGGAGGCGACGGGTGTGGCGGTGATGAACTTCCTGCCCCGGCCCGCCGAGAGCGTCCCCGGCACCGAGCGTCCGCCGTGGTACCACCGCAACGTCGACTTCGACGAGGTCTCCTTCTTTCACGGCGGCGACCTGTTCGGTATCCCGATGCCGCCCGGGTTGGTCAGCCACGCCCCGCAGGGTGTACACCACGGCGCACCGGAGAAGGCCCGCGAGCGTGCGCGGCGCAAGTTCGACGAACAGGACCGCGTCGGTTGGTACGTCATCTCCGTCGACACGACCCGGCGGCTGACGCCGTCGGCAGAGGTGCTCGCCAACGATCTGGGCCAGCACGCATGACCCGGACGACCGAAGCGCCGGTGCGCTACGAATACGACCGCATCCCCTATCTCGTTGCCTACCAGAACACTTCGGGTGTGCGCGACGTCTACGGTGGGGTGGCCGAATTGGTGGTGCTCGAAAGCCACCTGCTGCGGCCCAAGGACAAACCCTCCGATACCGTGCTGGTGTTCATGCATCCGATCGGCGGCGGCGCGTACCTGCCGATGATGAACGGGCTCGCGCGGGCGGGACACCATGTCATCTACTGCAACAGCCGATTTCGCGGCACCGACTCCGCGCTGCTGATGGAGAAGGTCGTCGAGGACCTCGGCGAATGCATCAAGGACGCCAAGAACCGCTTGGGCTATTCGAAGGTGGTGCTGGCCGGATGGAGCGGCGGTGGCTCACTGTCGGCCTTCTACCAGCAGCAGGCCCAGCACCCCACGATCACCGCCAGCCCGTCGGGTGACGGGCCGGATCTGACCAAGCTCGGCCTCATACCCGCCGACGGGTTGATGCTGCTGGCCGCCCACATCAGCCGCCACGGCACCCTGACCGAGTGGCTCGACGCGTCGATCCTCGACGAGTCCGATCCCACCAAGCGCGATCCGGAACTGGATCTGTACAACCCGGACAATCCGAACCAGCCGCCCTACTCGCAGGAGTTCCTCGACCGCTACCGCGAGGCGCAGATCGACCGCAACCGCCGAATCACTAAGTGGGTCAAGGACAAACTGGACGAGCTGAAGGCCGCGGGGCGGCCCGAGGACGAGTTCGCGTTCGTCGTGCACAGCACGATGGCCGACCCCCGCTGGCTCGACCCCGCCGTCGACCCGAACGAACGCACCCCCGGGACCTGTTACCTGGGTGACCCTCAGGTGGTGAACAACAGCCCGGTCGGGCTGGCTCGGTTCTGCACACTGCGCAGCTGGCTGTCGCAGTGGAGCTACGACGACGCCAACGGCGACGCCGTGGCGTGCGGCCCGGACATCGCGGTGCCGACTCTGGTGATCGGCAACCTCGCCGACGACGCATGTACACCGAGCCACACGCGCAGGCTGTACGAGGCGATCGGGCATCATGACAAGGAGATGCACGAGATTCCGGGCGCGAACCACTATTACGCCGGCGCCGACCAGCGCGACAAACTGCGCGAAGCCGTCGGCGTCGTCACCGACTGGCTGCACAGGCACGGCTTCTCGCTATGAGCGTGACGGGTCCGCTGGACGGCATCCGAGTCATCGAGGTCGGCACGCTGATCTCGGGGCCGTTCGCAGGACGCCTGCTCGGCGACATGGGCGCCGAAGTGATCAAGATCGAACCGCCGGGCGCCCCGGATCCGCTGCGCACGTGGGGCCAGGCCGAGCTCGACGGGCATCACTTCTTCTGGACCGTGCACGCGCGCAACAAGAAAGCCGTCACGCTGAACCTGCGGACCGAAGCTGGCCGCGCCCTGTTCCTCGACCTCGTCGAGCACTCCGACATCATCGTCGAGAACTTCCGGCCGGGCACGCTGGAGAAGTGGAGCCTGGGCTACGACGTGCTGCGCGAGCGCAATCGGGGCATCATCCTGGTCCGCGTGTCCGGTTACGGGCAGACCGGACCCGAGGCGCACAAGGCCGGATATGCCTCGGTCGCCGAGGCGGCCAGCGGCCTGCGGCATATGAACGGCTTTCCCGGCGGCCCGCCGCCCCGGCTGGCGCTGTCGCTGGGCGACAGCCTCGCGGGCATGTTCGCCGCACAGGGCGCGTTGGCGGCGCTGTACCGCCGCTCGGTGACCGGCGACGGCCAGGTCGTCGACGCGGCGCTCACCGAGGCGTGCCTGGCGGTCCAGGAATCCACCATCCCCGACTACGACGTCGGCGGTGTGGTGCGCGGCCCGTCGGGGACGCGACTGGAGGGCATCGCCCCGTCGAACATCTACCGCAGCGCCGACGGCAGCTGGGTGGTGATCGCGGCCAACCAGGACACCGTCTTTCGCCGGCTGTGTGAGGCGATGGGTCGTCCCGAACTTGCCACCGACGACCGGTTCGAAAATCACGTTGCGCGCGGCCGTAACCAGGACGAACTGGACAAGATCATCGGTGACTGGGCCGCCGAACGCCAACCCGATGAGATCATCGAAACCCTCAGTGCCGCAGGCGTGATCGCCGGGCCGATCAACACCGTCGCCGAAGTCGTCGAAGATCCGCAGCTTCGGGCCCGGGACATGTTGGTCGAGCACTGGGACGAGCGGGTCGGACGGTCCGTCCTGGGTCCCGGCGTCGTGCCGGTGCTCTCGGAGACGCCCGGGACCGTGCGCTACGCCGGGCCCGCCGCACCCGGTCAACACAACGACGAGGTCTACCGCAGCCTGCTCGGCAGGAGCTCCGCCGAACTCGACGCGCTGAGGGCGGAAGGAGTGCTGTGAACCAGGAACACGTGCAGATACGGGATGTTTCGCTGCGTGACGGACTGCAGATCGAGGACCCGATTCCGTTGTCGGCCAAGCTCGAACTGTTGGCCGCCGTTGCCGCCACCGGGGTCCGCGAGATGGAGGCGACGGCGTTCGTCTCGCCGTCGAAGGTGCCCGCCCTGGCCGACGCCGCCGACCTCGCCACGCATCTGCAGGAGTACCGCGACTCACACGGCATCGAGTTCTCCGCGCTGGTGGCCAGCCCGAACGGGGCCAAACGCGCGATCGCGGCGGGGTTGTCGTCGATCGAGTACGTGGTCTCGGCCGCCGACGGTCACAGCCAGGCCAATGTGGGCCGCACCTCCGCAGAGGCGACGGCGTTGATTCCGGAGATCATCTCGATCGCGCACGACAGCGGGGCCAGCGTGGAGGTCATCGTCGCCACCACGTGGGACTGCCCGTTCGACGGCCCGACGCCCCATCAGCGCGTCGTCGATGTGATGACGACCGCGTTGTCGAGCGAGGTCGACCGGTTGGCGATCGCCGATACCATCGGCACCGCCACCCCCCGGCGGGTGACCGAGACGATCGAGGCGTTGCGTCCGCTGGTCGGTGAGATCCCGCTGGGCGCCCACTTCCACAACACCCGCGGCGCCGGGTTGGCCAGTGCTTATGCGGCGGTCACGGCGGGCATCACCCGGCTGGACGCGTCGGTGGGCGGGCTGGGCGGCTGCCCGTTCGCGCCCGGTGCGAGCGGCAACATCGCCACCGAGGACCTGGTATACCTGTTGCGCGACAGCGGGATCGGGGTCGACGTGGACCTGGACACCGCGATCGAGGCGGCCGGCGTGGCGCAGCGCCTGGTCGGACACGATCTTCCGAGCGCGCTGCTACGCGCCGGCGACCGAATCCTGAACTGAGCAGACGTGCCCACCGGACCGTCGCCGACACTGAGCGCCAAGGGCCGCCAGACCCGCGAGGCCATCGAGAAGGCCGCGCGGAAACTGTTCGCAGAACGCGGTTTCCACGGTACGACGCTCGGCGACATCACTTCGGCAGCCGGTAAGTCACCCGCTTCGTTCTACCGCTACTTCGTGGACAAGGAAGACCTGTTGGCGGTGCTCGCACAGTCGTTTCTGCGCGAGGTGGTGGCACCGTCCGGCGGAGCACTCGACCTACCCGAATCGCCGGATGACGACGCGTTCTTCCGCACCGTGGTCACCGGCTACTGGAACATGTTCAAACAGAACATCGGGATCATGATCGCCGTCGCACAGCTGGCCACGACCCAACCGCGATTCGCGGCGGTGCAGAACGAGTTTCGCCGGTTGGGGATGGATGTGGTGGCCGCGTCGGTGCGGCGCGCACAGGGGCAGGGCTACGGTGCCGAGCTCAACCCCGAGCACACCGCGGCGGCCATCGCGCTGCTGTTCGAGAACTTCACCACCGTCTTCGTCGGAACGTCGGGCCTCGGCATCGAGCTGACCGACGAGGATGCGATCGCGACGCTGTCGAGGATCTGGAAGAAGACGCTGTACGGTTTCTGAACCCCGGAAAGGAAATCACCGTGGATTTCGCCCTGCCCGACCATCTGCCCGCACTCCTTGCCGAGATGGACGCCTTCATCGAGGCGGAGATCAAACCGCTGGAACGCGAGAACATCCAGTACTTCGACAAGCGTCGCGAACATGCCCGTACGGATTGGGACAACGACGGGATCCCCCGGCGGGAATGGGAGGACCTGCTCGACGAGATGCGCAGGCGCGCGGACGCGGCGGGCTGGCTGCGCTACGGGCTGCCGTCCCGGTTCGGTGGCCGCGACGGCAGCAACATCGACATGGCCGTCATCCGCGAACATCTGGCGCACAAGGGCCTCGGGCTGCACAACGACCTGCAGAACGAGTCGTCGATCGTCGGCAACTTCCCGCAGGTCATCATGATGGACCGGTTCGGCACCGACGCGCAGAAGGCCGAGTGGACCGAGGCGTTGATCACCGGAAAACGGTCGATGGCCTTCGGCCTCACCGAACCCGCACACGGTTCGGACGCCACCTGGATGGAAACCACCGCGGTGCGCGACGGTGACGAGTGGGTCATCAACGGCGCCAAACGATTCAACACCGGTGTGCACCGCGCCACCCACGATCTGGTGTTCGCCCGCACCTCCGGCGAAGCCGGACAGGCCCGCGGCATCACCGCATTCCTGGTGCCCACCGACGCCCCCGGATTCACGGTGCCGTACTACTGGTGGTCGTTCAACATGCCGACCGACCACGGCGAGGTCGAGCTGAAGGACGTCCGGGTGCCCGCCGACGCGGTGCTCGGTGAGATCGACCGAGGCCTGGAGGTGGGCCAGACATTCCTGCACGAGAACAGGATTCGCCAGGCCGCCAGCAGCCTGGGCGCCGCGCAGTACTGCATCGACCGCGCCGTGCAATACGCGAACGACCGCAAGGTCTTCGGCAAGCCGCTGGCGGTGAACCAGGCCGTGCAGTGGCCGCTGGTGGAGTTACAGACCGAGGCCCAGATGGTGCGCCTGCTGGTGTATTACGCGGCAACGGAGTTGGACCGCAACCACCACATGGAGGTTTCGGACAAGGTGTCGATGGCCAACTACCGCGCCAACCGGCTGGTCTGCGAAGCGGCCGACCGCGCGATGCAGGTGTTCGGCGGCGTCGGCTACAGCAGACACGAACCGTTCGAACACATCTACCGGCATCACCGGCGCTACCGGATCACCGAGGGGGCCGAGGAGATTCAGATCCGGCGGGTGGCACAGCGGCTGTTCGGGTTCGGCAAGCGTTGAACCGCAAACTCGCCGAAGGCCTCACCGGCGTCCTCGGGCCGGTGCTCGGCGAGGGCGTGACCGTCGAGAATCTGCACGCGCTGACCGGCGGTGCGAGCCGCACGACGTGGGCGTTCGATGCGGTCACCGATACGCGTCGCGCCCTGATCCTGCGTACGGGCCCGCCCGACGACGTCCACGCGAGCATGGAATTGGAAGCCGCCGTTCAGCAGCGGGCGGCCGCCGCGGGGGCGCCGGTGCCCCACATTCTCGCCGCCGACAACTCCCCTGCCGCTCTGGGCAATCCGTACCTGATCTGCGACGCCATCGGTGGCGAGACCATCGTGCGCAGAATCTATCGCTCACTCGACGACTCCGGCCGCCAACGGTTGCTGCATCAGTGCGCCGAGGCGCTGGCCGCCATTCACCGTGCGGACTATCAGGGTATCGACGTGCCTCCCTCGGACCAGCTGTCGGAGTGGCGGGCCCGGCTCGACGAAATGGGCGACACCACAGCGACGTTCGAGTGGGCCTTCCGTTGGCTTGAGGCCAACCGGCCGGCTCCGTCCCCGCACGTGCTGGTGCACGGCGACTTCCGGATGGGCAACGTGATCGTCGACGACAACGGGCTGGCCGCGGTGCTGGACTGGGAGCTCGTGCACGTCGGCGAGATCTACGAAGACCTGGCCTGGTTCTGTATCCGGGCATGGCGTTTCGGCGCGCCGGAGCATCACGGTGCCGGCGGGTTGGGCAGCGTCGAGGACTTTTTGGCCGCCTATGAGTCCGCCGCGAACACGACGCTCGACCGGGAGGCGTTCCGGTGGTGGTTGACCGTTGCCACGCTGCGGTGGGGCGTCATCTGCCGGTACCAGGCCGAACGCCATCTGTCGGGGCAGACCGAGTCGGTCGAGCTGGCCGCGATCGGACGGCGCGTCAGCGAAACCGAATGGGACGTTTTGGATCTGCTCGAAGGAGGAGGACCGCGATGACCTGGCTGTACGGCCGCCCGACGGCGGCTGAACTCATCGCCGCCGTCGCCGGCTTCCTCGAGAACGACGTCCGCAACATCACCGGCCCCGACAGCGGGGTGGCCGATGCCGGCCAGGTCAACTTCCACGCCCGCGTCGCGGCCAATGTGTTGCGCATCGTCGAACGCGAACTACTCGACACGTCGTCCGGGGAGGTCACCGACGCTCTGCGCGAGATCGGTTACCACGACGAACCCGAACTGGCCGCGGCGATCCGCTCGGGTGAGCTCGACGGCCGCGCCGCAGAGCTGTTGCCGGTGCTGCGGACGATCGTCCGGCACCGCCTGGACGTCAACCACCCCGGCTACTGACGCGATTTGTGCACATCGAGGAGCGGTGAGCGCTCCTGATCGTGCACAAATCGCGTCAGGGGCGGCGGATTCGGGCCAGCCACGCCGGTTCGTCGACGAGAGTTCCGGGCGCCGATCCGATCGCGTCGGCCTGAGCCGGCTGAACGATGCCGCGGTAGGTGGTCTCCCCCAGCGACTCGAGGACCCACCCGTCTCCGAACGCGCCGCGGATGTCGGATTCGCTGACCTGAGGGCCGAACCCGCGACCGCGGTCGGAGAGCGCGAGCACGTGGACCAGCCCGCCCGGCCGGCACGCCGCGTGCAGACTGCGCACGTACCTGGCGCGGTCGGTGTCGTCGAAGATGTGGAACAGCGCGCTGTCGACGATGGTGTCGTAGGCGGCCTCCCCGAGATCCATCGCGTCGGCGACCTCGAACCGCGCGTCGACGCCCTTGGCCTCGGCGTTTCTGCGGGCATGCTCGACCGCCGAGGGTGCGTAGTCGACGCCGAGCACGTCGTAGCCCAGGCCGGCGAGCAGGATTGTGTGCTCACCGGCGCCACAGCCGACGTCGAGCACCGCGCCGCTGATCAGGCCCGCGCGTTCCAGGTCGACGATCGCCGGCTGCGGCTCGCCGATCACCCACGGTGCGGTTCCGCTCTTGTAGGCGTCGTCGAATAGCGAGAGAGTAGGTGTCACATCCATGCCCGCCAGTGTTCAACCTCAATCGATGTTGAGGTCAAGGAGGATCACGTGACCGTTGCCCACGACGTTGTCACCGACGTGGCGGATCGCTTGTTCGCGGCGATCGAGACCGGCGACCGCGACGCCATTTCGCGGCTGTGGCACGACGACGTCGTGGTCTGGAAGGTCGCCGACCGCGACCGTGATAAGGACCGGGCGCTTCGAGTCCTGCACTGGTTCATCGACACCACCTCACAACGCCGATACGAGGTCATCGATCGTCAGCTGTTCGACGGAGGGCTGGTCCAGCAGCACATCCTGCACGCGACAGGACACAACGGCGGCGTCATCGCGATGCGCGTGGGCATCATCATCAGACTGGGCACCGACGGGCTGATCAGCCGAATCGACGAGTACTTCGACCCAGCGGAGATCGCTCCGTTGCTCGAGCCCACCACGTGACCCGACCGGCCACACCGGCCACAAGCCGATCCGACAAACCGAGCTAGGAGACGACATGGTAAGCCTGAGCGAGCTTTTCAGCGATCCCGCCTCGACAGGAACGTGGACGCTGGACCCGGCTCAGTCCACGATCGGGGTGCGCAGCAAGTCGATGTGGGGCCTGGTACCCGTCAAGGGCCGGTTCACCGAGTTCAGCGGTGACGGCCAATTATCGGCTCCGCAAACGGTTTCCGGGCACATCGAGATCAACGCCGCGTCGCTGCGCACCGGTATCCGCAAGCGTGACGAACATCTGCACTCCGCCGATTTCTTTGGCGCAGAAACCCATCCGGAGATCAGCGTGCTCATCACCGGGGCCGACGCGATCGACGGCGACACCATCGACCTGCGTGCCGAACTGACCATCAAGGGCACGACCAAACCCCTGACGCTGCGAACCAAGGTCACACCGGTCGGCGACGGCGGGATGCGGCTGGTCACCGAGGCCACCGTCAGCCGGCGAGACTTCGGCGTCGACGGCAACCTGGTGGGCATGATCGGTGACAAGTCGACGATCTCCGGCGACTTGGTGTTCCGGCACACTCGCTAGCCGTACGATCACGACATGGCCGAGTCATCGCGTCCGCTGCGGGTCCTCGTCTACAGCGATAACCCCAGGACCCGAGAGGAGGTACAACTCGCGCTCGGTAAGCGGGTGCATCCGGAGTTGCCAGAGCTGACCTACGTCGAGGTGGCGACGGGCCCCATGGTCATCCGCCAGATGGATGAAGGCGGGTTCGATCTGGTGATCCTCGACGGCGAGGCCACCCCCGTCGGCGGGATGGGAATCGCCAAGCAGCTCAAGGACGAGATCGAGGATTGCCCGCCGATCCTGGTGCTCACCGGCCGTCCCGATGACGCGTGGCTGGCCCGCTGGTCGCGCGCGGAAGCCGCGGTTCCCCACCCGATCGATCCGATCCGACTCGGCGACGCCGTGGCCTCGCTGCTGCGCACCCTGGTGCAATAGCCAGAAAACACGTAAACCCCTGTCGCACTTGCCTATTCGAGGCATGACGACATAGCCACGCGTTGCCAATAGCGATACTAACCAAAAGGTGTGGCGCGCATCCCAAAGGGCGCTAGGGTGTGGGTAAGCTCACATCGAACAGCCCACGAGGGAGCGTTTGCTCGGTATGGATTTGTACACGCCAATCCTGGTGCTTGGCGCTATTGCGGCGGCGTTCGCGGTCGGCTCGGTTGCCATTGCTCTGCTGGTCGGTCCGCGTCGCTACAACAGGGCCAAGCTCGAGGCCTACGAATGCGGCATCGAGCCGGTGCCGCACGGGGGTGCGTCCGGTCAGCCGACCGGCCAGCGGTTTCCGATCAAGTACTACCTGACCGCGATGTTGTTCATCATCTTCGACATCGAGATCGTGTTCCTGTACCCGTGGGCGGTTGCTTTCGACAATCTCGGACTGTTTGCGCTGATAGAGATGCTGCTGTTCATGGCGACGGTGTTCGTGGCCTACGCCTATGTGTGGCGACGGGGAGGTCTGGCATGGGACTAGAGGAGAAGTTGCCGGGCGGGATCCTGCTGTCCACGGTCGAGAAGGTGGCGGGTTACATCCGCAAGGGCTCGCTGTGGCCTGCGACGTTCGGGCTGGCGTGCTGCGCGATCGAGATGATGGCCACGGCAGGCCCGCGGTTCGACATCTCCCGGTTCGGCATGGAGCGGTTCTCGGCCACGCCCCGCCAGGCCGACCTGATGATCGTCGCGGGGCGGGTCAGCCAGAAGATGGCGCCGGTGCTGCGGCAGATCTACGACCAGATGGCCGAGCCGAAGTGGGTTTTGGCAATGGGGGTGTGCGCGTCCTCGGGCGGGATGTTCAACAACTACGCGATCGTCCAGGGTGTCGATCACGTCGTCCCGGTGGACATCTACCTGCCCGGTTGCCCGCCGCGCCCCGAGATGCTGCTGCACGCGATCCTGAAGCTGCACGACAAGATTCAGGAGATGCCGCTCGGCGTGCACCGCGAAGAGGCGATCCGCGAGGCCGAGCAGGCCGCGCTGGCTGTCACGCCGACCATCGAGCTCAAGGGGCTGCTGCGATGACCAGCGGCCCGGGTGACGAGCAGAACGCGACGAACGGCAACGGCGCCGAAGCGGACGCACCGAAGATCATCAGTGTCCGCCGCGGAATGTTCGGGGTTAAGGGATCGGGCGACACCTCCGGCTACGGGCGCCTGGTGCGACCCGTCGCGCTGCCCGGCAGCTCACCACGTCCCTACGGCCGCTATTTCGACGAGGTCGTCGATCGGCTCGCCGAGGTGCTCGGCGAGGACGGTTACGCGGCATCGATCGAGCGGGTCGTGGTGCACCGCGACGAGCTGACCCTCGAGGTGCAGCGTGATCAGCTGCCTATCGTGGCCCGTGCGCTGCGGGACGATCCGCAGTTGCGTTTCGAGTTGTGTCTCGGGGTCAGTGGGGTGCACTACCCCGACAAAGTCGGGCGCGAACTGCACGCGGTGTATCCGTTGATGTCCATCACCCACAACCGGCGGATCCTGATCGAGGTCGCCGCACCCGACGATGACCCGCACATCCCGTCGCTGTTCGAGGTCTATCCCACCACCGACTGGCACGAACGCGAGACCTACGACTTCTTCGGCATCATCTTCGACGGGCATCCCGCCCTGACCCGGATCGAGATGCCGGACGACTGGGTGGGGCACCCGCAGCGCAAGGACTACCCGTTGGGCGGCATCCCGGTGGAGTATCACGGCGCCGAGATTCCTCCGCCCGATCAACGGAGGGCCTACAGCTGATGAGCATTTCGCACGTCCCGCCCACGCAGGGCGGCGCTTCATCCTCGGCCGCGTCGGACAACAACGAGACGGTAATCGTTGTCGGCGGCCAGGATTGGGACCAAGTGGTCCAGGCCGCCAAGGATGCGGCCGCGGCCCACGCAGGCGAACGCATCGTCGTGAACATGGGTCCGCAGCACCCCTCCACCCACGGCGTGCTTCGGCTGGTCCTCGAGATCGAGGGTGAGACGGTCATCTCCGCCCGCTGCGGAATCGGCTACCTGCACACCGGAATCGAGAAGAACCTCGAGTTCCGCAACTGGACGCAGGGCGTCACGTTCGTCACGCGAATGGACTATCTGTCGCCGTTCTTCAACGAGACGGCCTACTGTCTGGGCGTCGAGAAACTGCTGGGCGTCACCGACGCGATCCCCGAGCGCGCCAGCGTCATCCGCGTGATGATGATGGAGCTCAACCGGATCTCCTCGCATCTTGTCGCACTGGCGACCGGCGGGATGGAACTGGGCGCAATGAGCGCGATGTTCTACGGATTCCGTGAGCGCGAGCAGATCCTGTCGGTGTTCGAGACGGTGACGGGCCTGCGGATGAACAGCGCCTACGTTCGTCCGGGCGGGGTGGCGGTGGACCTTCCCGACGAGGCGGTGCCGCAGATCCGTGAGGTGCTCGAGCTGATGCCCAAGCGGCTCAAGGACCTCGAGGACCTGCTCAACGAGAACTACATCTGGAAGGGCCGCACGGTCGGCGTCGGTTATCTCGATCTGACCGGGTGCATGGCGCTTGGGATCACCGGGCCTTGTCTGCGTTCCACCGGGCTGCCGCACGACCTGCGCAAGACCCAACCGTATTGCGGTTACGAGACATACGACTTCGATGTGATCACCGACGAGGGTTGTGACTCCTACGGCCGGTATCTGATCCGGGTCAAGGAGATGCACGAGTCGCTGAAGATCGTCGAGCAGTGTCTGGACCGACTCCGGCCCGGGCCCGTGATGATCGAGGACAAGAAGTTGGGTTGGCCGGCCGATCTGAAGGTCGGCCCGGACGGGCTGGGTAACTCGCCCGAGCACATCGCCAGGATCATGGGTCATTCGATGGAGGGGCTGATCCACCACTTCAAGCTCGTCACCGAGGGAATCCGGGTCCCGCCAGGGCAGGTCTATGTCGCCGTCGAGTCTCCGCGAGGCGAACTCGGCGTGCACATGGTCTCGGACGGCGGCACCCGGCCCTACCGGGTGCACTACCGGGACCCGTCGTTCAACAACCTGCAGGCCGTCGCCGCGATGTGTGAAGGCGGCATGGTCGCCGATCTGATCACCGCGGTGGCGTCGATCGACCCGGTGATGGGAGGCGTGGACAGGTGAGCGTATTCCTCGAGCTCGGTCAGCGACCCGAGGAACCCGGCCCGCCGATCAACGGGCCGGTGTCATATTCAGACGACGTCGTAGCACGGCTCACCGCCGACGCCGAGATGATCATCTCGCGCTACCCGCAGTCGCGTTCGGCGCTGCTGCCGTTGCTGCACCTTGTGCAGTCGGAGGACGGATGCCTGACCCCCGCCGGTATCACGTTCTGCGCCAAGCAGTTGGGCCTGACCGACGCCGAGGTCACCGCGGTGGCGACCTTCTACTCGATGTACCGGCGGACGCCGACCGGCGAGTACCTCGTCGGCGTGTGCACCAACACCCTGTGCGCGGTGATGGGCGGCGACGCGATTCTCGAAGCGCTGCAGGAACATCTGGGTGTCCATGCCGGTGAGACGACGCCGGACGGACGCGTCACCCTCGAACACATCGAGTGCAACGCGGCGTGTGATTACGCGCCGGTGGTAATGGTCAACTGGGAGTTCTTCGATAACCAGACGACGTCCTCGGCGCGCGACCTCGTCGACGCGCTGCGCGACGGTCAACCTCCCGAACCCACGCGGGGAACGCCGCTGTGCACATTCCGGGAGACCGCGCGCACACTCGCGGGTCTGCCCGACCCACGCTCGGGCGGCAACAACGTCGGCGGCGCCACGTTGGCGGGCCTGCGGGTGGCGCGTGAACGCGGCATGCAGGCGCCCGACGCCGACGCCTCCGCCGCTTCCACCGAGACGCTCGACGACCAAACGGCGGGTGTCGAGGCCACCAGGAACGCGTCCGCGCCCGGCCCGTCGGCGACCGTCCCGCCGAAGTCAGAAACCGTCGAAACCGACCCAGACACAACGGATTCCCGCGCATGACAGACCTGACACCCGTGTTCAGCCGGTTCTGGGACGAGCCGGAACCATGGTCGATGGACACCTACCGCCGCCACGGCGGCTACCGCGCCCTGGAGAAGGCCCTGGCGATGGACCCGGACGAGCTCATCAACCTGGTGAAGGAGTCCGGCCTGCGGGGTCGCGGCGGCGCGGGCTTTCCCACCGGCACGAAGTGGTCGTTCATCCCGCAGAGCGACACCGGCGCCGGCGCCAAGCCGCACTACCTGGTGGTCAACGCCGACGAGTCGGAACCCGGTACGTGCAAAGACATTCCGCTGATGCTGACGACCCCGCACTTCCTCATCGAGGGTGCGATCATCGCGGCCTACGCGATCCGGGCGCATCACGCCTTCATCTACCTGCGCGGCGAGGTGGTGCCGGTGTTGCGCAGGCTGCACGCCGCGGTCGCCGAAGCGCACGAGGCCGGTTTCCTCGGCAACGACATCCAAGGGTCGGGCTTCGACCTGGAACTGATCGTGCACGCCGGGGCGGGCGCCTACATCTGCGGTGAGGAGACCGCGCTGCTGGACTCGCTCGAAGGCCGACGCGGACAACCGAGGTTGCGGCCGCCGTTCCCCGCCGTCGCAGGGTTGTACGCCTGTCCGACCGTGGTCAACAACGTCGAGTCGATCGCCAGCGTTCCGCCCATCCTGCTCAACGGCATCGACTGGTTCCGGTCGATGGGTTCGGAGAAGTCTCCGGGCTTCACGCTGTATTCGCTGTCGGGCCACGTCACCAACCCCGGACAGTACGAGGCGCCGCTGGGCATCACGCTGCGCGAACTTCTGGAGTATGCGGGCGGAGTCCGTTCCGGGCACCGGTTGAAGTTCTGGACCCCCGGCGGCTCCTCCACTCCCCTGCTGACCGATGAACACCTTGACGTACCACTGGATTACGAGGGCATGGCCGGCGTCGGCACCATGCTCGGCACCAAGGCGCTGCAGATCTTCGACGAGACCACCTGTGTGGTGCGCGCCGTGCGCCGCTGGACCGACTTCTACGCCCACGAGTCGTGCGGCAAGTGCACGCCGTGCCGCGAGGGCACCTACTGGCTGGCTCAGATCTACGAGCGTCTGGAGACGGGCGCGGGCACCGAGGCCGACATCGACAAGCTGCTCGACATCTCCGACAACATCTTCGGAAAGGCGTTCTGCGCTTTGGGTGACGGCGCGGCGGCACCCATCATGTCGTCGATCAAGTTCTTCCGCGACGAGTACATCGCCCACCTCGACGGCGGGTGCCCGTTCGATCCGCACGCCTCCACGCTGATGGCGACGGAAGGGGTCGGGGCCTGATGGGGGCGATTTTCTGCAGTGGCCGCACGTTCGCGGCGAAAAGGGGGCGCAATGACGCAGACCGCTGACACCGGGGCAGACACCGGAGTCGAGATGGTCCAGTTGTCCATCGACGGCTTCGACGTCAGCGTTCCGAAGGGCACGTTGGTGATTCGGGCCGCAGAACTGATCGGCATCCAGATCCCGCGATTCTGCGACCATCCACTGCTCGACCCGGTGGGGGCCTGCCGGCAGTGCCTGGTCGAGGTCGAGGGCCAGCGCAAACCGATGGCGTCGTGCACGACGACCTGCACCCCGGACATGGTGGTGCGCACGCAGTACACCTCACCGGAGGCCGATAAGGCGCAGCAGGGCATCATGGAGTTCCTGCTGATCAACCATCCGCTGGACTGCCCGGTGTGCGACAAGGGTGGCGAATGCCCGCTGCAGAACCAGGCGATGTCCAACGGCCGCGCCGAAACTCGCTTCGAAGACGTCAAACGCACCTTCCCGAAGCCGATCAACATCTCCTCGCAAGTGCTGCTGGACCGCGAGCGCTGTGTGCTGTGCGCGCGCTGCACCCGCTTCTCCGAGCAGATCGCCGGCGATCCGTTCATCGAATTGCTCGAGCGCGGTGCGCTGCAACAGGTCGGCATCGCGACCGATGAACCCTTCGAGTCCTACTTCTCTGGCAACACCGTGCAGATCTGCCCGGTTGGCGCGCTGACCGGGGCGGCCTACCGCTTCCGGGCCCGGCCGTTCGACCTCGTGTCGAGCCCCAGCGTGTGCGAGCACTGCGCATCGGGATGCGCCCAGCGCACCGACCATCGGCGCGGAAAGGTCATGCGCCGCTTGGCCGGTGACGAACCCCAGGTCAACGAGGAATGGAACTGCGACAAGGGTCGCTGGGCCTTCACCTACACCACCCAGGGCGACCGCATCACCACCCCGATGATCCGCGACGAGGATGGCAAGTTGCGCCCCGCCTCGTGGTCGGAGGCTCTCGTGGTCGCCGGCACCGGGCTGGCGGCCGCCGCCGGAAGCGCGGGCGTGCTGGTCGGCGGCCGGATGACCGTCGAGGACGCCTACGCCTACTCCAAGTTCGCCCGGATCGTGCTCAACACCAACGACATCGACTTCCGGGCCCGGTCGCACAGCGCCGAGGAGGCCGACTTCCTGGCCGCCCATGTCGCGGGACAGCCGATGTCGGTGACCTACACCGATCTGGAGAATGCGCCGGCGGTGCTGCTGGCGGGGTTCGAGCCGGAAGAGGAATCCCCGATCGTGTTCCTGCGGCTGCGCAAGGCCGCGCGCAACAAGGGGCTGCAGGTCATCTCCGTCGCCCCCTTCTCCACCCGCGCCCTGACCAAGCTGCGCGGCCGCCTGGTCACCGCGGCCCCGGGCGACGAGGCCGCCGCCCTCGACGCGCTGGCCGACGACCCGCAGCTGCGGCTGCCGGGCGCGATCATCATGGTCGGCGAGCGTCTGGCCACATCGCCCGGAGCCCTCTCTGCGGCAAGCAGATTGGCCGAAGCGACCGGCGCCCGGCTGTCGTGGGTGCCGAGACGGGCAGGCGAACGAGGCGCGGCTGAGGCCGGCGCACTACCGAACCTGCTCCCCGGTGGCAGGCCGATCGCCGACAGCGTGGCCGTCGAGCAGACTGCGGCGGCATGGCACGTCAGCGAGCTACCCACCGAACCTGGTCGCGACACCACCGCGATATTGGAGGCAGCGCGCAGTGGCGAACTGGGCGCCCTGCTCGTCGGTGGCATCGAGGTCGATGACCTACCCGATCCCGAAGCGGCACTGGCCGCGATCGAGTCCACACCGTTCGTCGTCAGCCTCGAACTGCGGGATAGCGCGGTGACAGCGGTCGCCGACGTCGTCTTCCCCATCGCGCCCGTGGTGGAGAAAGCCGGTTCATTCCTGAACTGGGAGGGCCGACTTCGTCCGTTCCAGCCGTCACTGGAGACCAACGCCATCCCCGATCTGCGGGTGTTGACCTTCCTGGCCGACGAGATCGGTGTCGCGTTAAACCTGCCGACCGCAGCGGCCGCCGGGGACGAGATATCGCGCTTGGGCATCTGGGCGGGTCGACGGCCCGAGGCACCGAACGTTGCTCCGCCGAAGCGCACGGCGCCGGCCGAGGGGCAAGCCGTGCTCGCGGGGTGGCGGATGCTGCTCGACGAAGGCCGACTACAAGACGGCGAACCGCATCTGGCGGGCACCGCCCGTGCCCCGGTGGCACGGCTTTCCGCCGCCACCGCGGCCGAAATCGGCGCCGCGGAGGGCGATCTGGTCACCGCGAGGACGCCGCGAGGAACGATCACGCTGCCGTTGGCCATCACCGACATGGGTGACCGCGTGATCTGGCTCCCCCTGAACTCGCCGGGTTCGGCGGTGCATCGAAGCCTCGGGGTGTCCACCGGTGATGTCGTGTCGATCGGACGGGCCGAACCGTGATCCATCCCGATCCCACCCTGTTCGGTCATGACCCCTGGTGGCTGATCCTCGCGAAGGCGCTCGCGATTTTCGCGTTCCTGATGCTGTCGGTGCTCTCGGCGATCCTGATCGAGCGCAAACTGCTGGGCCGCATGCAGATGCGGTTCGGACCTAACCGTGTGGGCCCCAGGGGACTTCTGCAGTCGCTGGTGGACGGCGTCAAGCTCGCGCTCAAGGAGGGTCTGGTCCCGGCGGGAGTCGACAAGTTCGTCTACCTTGCGGCACCGGTGATCGCCGCGGTGCCCGCCTTCATCGCCTTCGCCGTCATCCCGATGGGCGGCGAGGTCTCGATCTTCGGCCACCGCACCGCATTGCAGCTGACGGACATGCCCGTCGCCGTCCTGTACATCCTGGCGGCGACCTCCATCGGCGTGTACGGGATCGTGCTGGCCGGGTGGGCGTCGGGGTCGACGTATCCGCTGCTGGGCGGCATTCGCTCGAGCGCGCAAGTGATTTCGTATGAGATCGCCATGGCGCTCTCGTTCGTGGCGGTGTTCATCTACGCGGGTACGATGTCGACCTCCGGCATCGTCGCCGCCCAGGACGGCACCTGGTTCATCTTCCTGCTGCTGCCGTCGTTCCTGGTTTACATGGTCTCGATGGTGGGCGAAACGAACCGTGCGCCTTTCGATCTCCCCGAAGCCGAGGGTGAACTGGTAGGCGGCTTCCACACCGAGTACTCGTCGATCAAGTTCGCGATGTTCATGCTCGCCGAGTACGTCAACATGACCACCGTCTCCGCGCTGGCGACCACGATGTTCCTGGGCGGCTGGCACGCCCCGTGGCCCATCAACATGTGGGATGGCGCCAATACCGGGTGGTGGCCACTGCTGTGGTTCGTTGCCAAGGTGTGGGGGTTCATGTTCCTGTTCTTCTGGCTGCGCGCCACGTTGCCCCGAATGCGCTACGACCAGTTCATGGGGCTGGGATGGAAGGCGCTCATCCCGTTCTCGTTGGCTTGGATCATGATCGTCGCCACGGCGCGCGCGCTCCGCAACGAGGGCTTCAGTCAGGTGACGACGACGCTCGCCTCGCTCGGCGCCATCGCGGTGCTGCTGATCGCCGTGGCGCTGTGGCGGTCGGCGCGCCGACGCAACGTTCGCGCCATCCCACGGCAGAACCTGGATCCGGAGATCTTCCCCACCCCGCCCCTGCCGAGCAGCACGCAGACCGCAACCAAGGAGCCAGCCGATGCCTAAGTTCCTCGACGCGCTGAAAGGTTTCGGGGTCACCTTCGGAACCATGTTCAAAAAGCCGATCACCGAGGAGTATCCGGAAAAGCCGGGGCCCGTCGCCAAGCGCTATCACGGCCGGCACCAACTGAACCGGTACCCGGACGGTCTGGAGAAATGCATCGGCTGCGAACTGTGCGCCTGGGCCTGCCCCGCCGACGCCATCTATGTCGAGGGCGACGACAACACCGAGGACGAACGGTATTCCCCCGGTGAGCGCTACGGGCGCGTCTATCAGATCAACTATCTGCGATGCATCGGCTGCGGCCTGTGCATCGAGGCCTGCCCCACCCGGGCGTTGACGATGACCAACGACTACGAGATGGCCGACGACAACCGCGCCGACCTGATCTGGGGTAAGGACAAGTTGTTGGCGCCGTTGCGGTCCGGCATGCTGCCGCCGCCGCATCCGATGGCCCCCGGCGCCACCGACGAGGACTACTACCTGGGCAACATCGGACCCGTCGAGCAGGAAACCCAGAAGGTCACCGGGGACGTTCGATGAGGCTCGACCTGCTCGCGGCCGTGGCCGCCGACAACCCAGGGCAGACCACGACCACCGAGGCCGTGCTGTTCTGGGTATTGGGGATCGTAGCGGTCGTCGGTGCGCTCGGGGTGATCGCCGCACCGAAAGCGGTGTACTCCGCGATGTTTCTGGCCATGACGATGATCGTGTTGGCGGTGTTCTACATCGCCCAGGGTGCGCTGTTCCTCGGCGTGGTCCAGGTGGTGGTCTACACCGGTGCCGTCATGATGATCTTCCTGTTCGTGCTGATGCTCATCGGTGTCGACTCGTCGGACTCGCTCGTGGAAACGATTCGCGGACAACGGGTTGCCGGTGTCGTCATCGGTGTCGGCTTCGGTCTGCTGCTCATCGCGGGCATCGGCAACGTCTCGGTCGGCGGCTTCACCGGCCTGGCGCAGGCGAACGCGGGTGGCAACGTCGAGGGCTTGGCGGCGCTCATCTTCGTGCGCTACCTGTGGGCGTTCGAGTTGACCAGTGCACTGCTGATCACCGCCGCGCTCGGTGCGATGGTGCTGGCACACCGGGAACGCTTCGGACGCCGCAAGACCCAGCGCGAACTCGCCGAAGAACGGTTCAAACCGGGCGGCTATCCGACGACGCTGCCCAATCCCGGTGTCTTCGCGCGCAACAACGCCGTCGACATCGCCGCCCGCCTACCTGACGGTTCCGGTTCGGACCTGTCCGTCAGCCCCATCCTGCAGAAGCGGACCGTCACCGTGACGAACGGCCGAGGAGGCGGGGAGTGAATCCCGACAACTATCTCTATCTGTCGGCGCTGTTGTTCACGATAGGCGCGGCAGGAGTGTTGTTGCGCCGCAACGCGATCGTGGTGTTCATGTGCGTCGAGCTGATGTTGAACGCGGCCAACCTCGCGTTCGTCTCGTTCTCCCGCATGCACGGCCACCTCAACGGCCAAGTGGTCGCGTTCTTCACCATGGTGGTCGCCGCCTGCGAGGTGGTGGTCGGGCTGGCGATCATCATGAGCATCTTCCGTACCCGCCGGTCGGCTTCGGTCGACGACGCAAGCCTTCTGAAGAACTAGAGGCGCGATGACGATTCCTGTCTGGCTGACCATCGCGCTGCCGCTGGCCGGCGCGGCGATCCTGCTCCTCGGGGGACGACGGACCGACGCCTGGGGCCACCTGTTGGGCTGTGCCGCGGCCATCGGGTCGTTCGTGGTCGGCGCCGTGCTCTTCGTCGACATGCTGGGCCGTGACGCCGAACAGCGCGCGATCCACGAGGCGTTGTTCTCCTGGGTTCCGGTCGGCGGGCTGCAGGTGGACTTCGGGATGCAACTCGATCCGCTGTCGATGTGTTTCGTGTTGCTGATCACCGGTGTCGGCTCGTTGATCCACATCTACTCGATCGGCTACATGGCCGAAGACCCCGGGCGGCGACGGTTTTTCGCGTACCTGAACCTGTTCCTGTCGGCGATGCTGCTTCTGGTGCTCGCCGACAACTACCTCGGCCTCTACGTCGGCTGGGAGGGCGTCGGTCTGGCGTCCTACCTACTGATCGGTTTCTGGGCGCACAAACCGTCGGCCGCGACGGCGGCAAAGAAGGCGTTCGTCGTCAACCGCGTCGGCGACATGGGCTTGGCCATCGCGATGATGGTGATGTTCGCCTACATCGGCTCCATTTCCTACGCGGGCGTCTTCGCCGCCGCGCCGAACGCCGGCGAGGGCGTGCTGACCGCGATCGGCCTGCTGCTCCTGCTGGCCGCGTGCGGTAAGTCGGCGCAGGTGCCGCTGCAGTCCTGGCTGGGCGACGCGATGGAGGGTCCGACACCGGTTTCGGCGTTGATCCACGCCGCCACCATGGTCACCGCGGGTGTGTACCTCATCGTGCGCTCCGGACCGGTGTTCGACCTCGCACCCACCGCGCAACTGGGCGTCGTCATCGTCGGCGCCGTCACCCTGTTGTTCGGCGCGATCATCGGCTGCGCGAAGGACGACATCAAGAAAGCGCTTGCAGCGTCGACGATGTCGCAGATCGGCTACATGGTGCTGGCCGCCGGACTCGGCCCGGTCGGCTACGCGTTCGCGATCATGCACCTGCTCACCCACGGCTTTTTCAAGGCCGGCCTGTTCCTGGGCGCCGGTTCGGTGATGCATGCGATGGACGACGAGGTCAACATGCGACGCTACGGCGGCCTGCGTAAAGCGCTGCCGATCACGTTCGTCACATTCGGCCTGGGCTACCTCGCGATCATCGGGGTGCCGCCGCTGGCCGGGTTCTTCTCCAAGGACGGGATCATCGAAGCGGCGCTCGGCGCCGGCGGCGTCAAGGGCTTGATCCTGGGCGGCGTGACGATCCTGGGCGCAGGTATCACCGCGTTCTACATGACCAGGGTGATGTTGATGACGTTCTTCGGCGAGAAGCGTTGGGCTCCCAATGCGCATCCGCACGAAGCGCCGGCGGTGATGACCTGGCCGATGATCCTTCTGGCCATCGGCTCCGTGGGCTCGGGAGCGGCGTTCGCGATCGGCGGCACGCTGGAGCACTGGCTCGAACCGGTCGTCGGTGCGCACGAGGTACACCACGTCGCACCCGTCTGGGTGGTGACGACGGTGATCCTGACCGTCGTCGCCGTCGGCATTCTCGTCGCCTACCGCATGTACGGAAGAAAGCCTGTGCCAGAGGACGTCCCGGACGGTTCGGCGCTCGCCGTCGCGGCGCGCAACGATCTGTACGGCGATGCGTTCAACGAGGCGGCGCTGATGCGGCCCGGCCAACTGCTGACCCGCGGGCTCGTCGAGATCGACGAGGAGGCGGTCGACGGCGCGGCCACCGGGTTGGCAGGGCTGGTCAACCGCCTGTCGACGGGTCTGCGGCGCCTACAGACGGGTTATGCCCGCTCCTATGCGCTTTCGATGCTTTCAGGTGCGGTTCTGGTGGTCGCGGCGATCCTGGCGGTGCAACTCTGGTGAACAACTTCCCCTGGCTCACGGTGCTGTGGGCGACGCCCACCGTCGGCGCCGCCCTGACGATCCTGCTGCCTGCCGCCCAGCGGGTGCTGGCCAAGTGGTTCGCGTTGGCCGTCTCGATCGCGGTCCTGGCGATCACCGCCGTTGTCGCAGTCGGCTTCCAACCCGGTGGTGAGCAGTACCAGTTCGTCGAATCCCACCGCTGGATCCCGTCATTCGGCACCGGCTACATCCTCGGTGTCGACGGCATCGCACTGGCGATAGTGGTGCTCACCGCGGTCCTGGTGCCGCTGCTGATCATCGCGGGCTGGAACGACGCCGACGCCCAGACCGGCCTGCGCGGTCGGTCGGTGCAGACCTACCTCGCGTTGACGCTGGCCGTCGAGGGCATGGTCCTGATGTCGCTGGTGTCGCTGGACATCCTGCTGTTCTACGTGTTCTTCGAAGCGATGCTGATTCCGATGTACTTCCTCATCGGCGGCTTCGGCGGCGAGAACCGGAGCAAGGCGGCGGTGAAATTCCTGCTGTACAACCTGTTCGGCGGCCTGATCATGCTGGCCGCGGTGATCGGGCTGTACGTGGTGACGGCCTCGAGCGACGCGTTCGCCGCGGGCACGTTCGACTTCCGCGAGATCGTCACCGCGGTGTCCAGCGGCGAGTTCGCCGTCAACCCCGCGGTAATGAACCTGCTGTTCGGTGGCTTCATGTTCGCGTTCGCGGTCAAGGCGCCGTTGTGGCCGTTCCACCGCTGGCTGCCCGATGCGGCCGTCGAGGCCACCCCGGCCAGCGCGGTGCTGATGATGGCGGTCATGGACAAGGTCGGAACCTTCGGGATGCTGCGGTACTGCCTGCAGTTGTTCCCCGACGCGTCAACGTATTTCCAACCCCTGGTGGTCACGCTGGCGGTGATCGGCATCGTCTACGGCGCGATCCTCGCGATCGGCCAGACCGACGTGATGCGGTTGATCGCCTACACGTCGATCTCCCACTTCGGGTTCATCATCCTGGGCATCTTCGTGATGACCAGCCAGGGCCAGTCCGGTTCGACGCTGTACATGATCAACCACGGTCTGTCGACGGCCGCCCTGTTCCTGATCGCCGGGTTCCTGGTGTCGCGCAGGGGCACTCGACTGATCCGGGCGTTCGGTGGCGTCCAGAAGGTGGCACCGGTGATGGCGGGCACGTTCCTCGTTGCCGGACTGGCGACGCTGTCGCTGCCTGGTCTGGCGCCGTTCATCAGCGAATTCCTGGTGCTCATCGGCACATTCACGCGGTACCCGGTGCTGGCGGTGTTCGCGGCCACGGCGCTGGTGCTGTCGGCGATCTACATCCTGTGGATGTACCAGCGGATGATGACCGGAGCCGTCACCGAGGGCAACGAGCGGGTGCGCGACCTGGTGCCGCGCGAACTCGTCGTCGTCGCACCGCTGATCGCCCTGCTGATCGTGCTGGGGGTGTATCCGAAACCCGCACTCGACGTCATCAACCCCGCGGTCGATCACACCCTGACGACCATCGACCAACCTGATCCCGTACCCAGAGTCGCGGAAGGGCCGAGACCATGACCCTCACCCCGCCGACCGTCGAATATGGTCTAGTCTGCCCCATGCTGATCGTGTTCGGGGTCGCCATCGCGGGCGTCCTCGTCGAGGCGTTCCTGCCGCGGAAGCACCGGTACGCGAGCCAACTGGTGCTCTGCTTCGGGGGCCTGGCGGCCGCCCTGGTCGCCGTGGTGGTGCTCGCACGTAGCCTGCACGGCTCCATCGGCCGCTCGGCCGTGATGGGTGCGGTCGTCATCGACGCCCCCGCGCTGTTCCTGCAGGGCACCATCCTGCTCGTCGGCGTGCTCGGCGTCCTGCTGATCGCTGAGCGACAGGTCGGCACCGAGGTCGCCGACGGTGGTCGCCGCGGCCTGGACGGATTCACGCCCCAGGCGTCGGCCGTACCCGGCAGCGTCGCCGAACAAGTGGCCACCAAGGCCGGCGTGATCCAGACCGAGGTCTTCCCGCTGACGATGTTCGCCATCGGCGGCATGCTGCTGTTCCCGGCATCCGATGACCTGCTGACCATGTTCATCGCGCTGGAGATCCTGTCGCTGCCGCTGTACCTGTTGTGCGGTCTGGCGCGCAAGCGTCGCCTGCTATCCCAAGAGGCAGCGCTGAAATACTTTCTGCTGGGTGCATTCTCGTCGGCGTTCTTCCTCTACGGCGTGGCCATGCTGTACGGATACGCCGGTACGTTGGATCTGGTCGGTATCGCGGAGGCCGTCGCCGCGAGATCGGGTAAGACATCGCTGGCCCTGATCGGGATCGGACTGGTACTGGTCGGCGTGCTGTTCAAAGTCGGTGCCGTCCCGTTCCACAGCTGGGTTCCCGACGTGTATCAAGGTGCGCCGACTCCGATCACGGCGTTCATGGCTGCGGCGACGAAGATCGCCGCATTCGGCGCGCTGCTGCGCGTGTTCTACGTCGCGCTGCCCGAAATGCGCGACGACTGGCGACCCGTGCTGTGGGCGATCGCGATCCTGACGATGGTGGTCGGCACTGTGGCAGCGGTGACCCAGGCCGACGTCAAGCGGATGCTGGCGTATTCGGCGGTGTCGCACACCGGTTTCATCCTCACCGGTGTGATTGCCGCGAACGAAGCGGGACTGTCGTCGACGCTGTTCTATCTGTTCGCGTACGGCTTCAGCACCGTGGGAGCGTTCGCCGTGGTCGGCCTGGTTCGCGACGGTGCCGGCGAAGAGGACACCGCGATGGCCCGGTGGGCCGGCCTCGGGCGGCGATACCCCATTGTGGGCGTGGTGTTTTCGCTGTTCCTCCTCGCGTTCGCCGGGATCCCGCTGACCAGCGGCTTCGTGGCGAAGTTCGCGGTGTTCAAGGCAGCCGGCGAGGGCGGAGCGATGCCGTTGGTGGTTGTCGGCGTCCTCGCAAGCGCGATCGCCGCGTACTTCTATGTGCGGGTGATCGTGTTGATGTTCTTCACCGATCCGCCCGAGAACCCCCCGACGCTGGTAGTGCCGAGTGCGCTCAGCACGACGGTCGTGACGGTGACCGCGGCGGTCACGTTCGCACTGGGCGCGCTGCCGCAACCGCTTCTGGATCTGGCCAACAACGCCGACCAGTTCCTGCGTTAGTCGCGGGACAGCAGGCCGACCTGACGGTAGGCGGATTCGAGGTAGCGCCGCATCTGCCGCTCGGTCAGCGGATTCGGTTGCAGAACCCGATAGGTCACCGCGCCGGCCAGCATGTCCACGAGAACGTCGAGGTCGGCGTCCTCGTCGACCGCGCCGTCGCGCTGCGCGCGCTCGAGCATGGCGAAGGCAAGGTCACGGCGGGGCTGGATGTAGCGGTCCCAGTACGTCCGCAACAGCTCCGGATGCGTGACGGCTGACCCGTAGATCTGCGCGATCAATGCGCGGAAGCGAGGATCGGTCGCCGTGCGAGCGGCTCCGGATATGTTGTGTCGCACCAGATCATGGATGCCACCGGCGGTGATCTCCTCGCGGGTGGGCCACTGTATGTCCGTGCTCACATGCGTTTCGATCGCATCCGCGACGAGTTGCTCCTTTCCCGACCAACGGCGGTAGATCGTGGGTTTGCCGACGCCGGCGCGTTTGGCCACCTGCTCGATGCTCATACCCGCGATCCCGCGTTCGACGAACACGTCGAGCGCCGCCCGCAAGATGGTGGTGTCGAGGTCCTTGCTGCGTGGCCGGCCCGGACCCGGCGTCGTCATCGCACGCTGCCTGTTGCCAGCGCACGACTCAACCATCGGCGCAACGCCTTTGGCTGTCTTCCACGCCAGGCGAGGTGGCCGTCGGGGCGCACCAGCATCGGATCGCCATCGATGCGCCGATCGATGACGGCGACCCGGGTCTCGCCGAGGTGCTCGGTCACGATCCTCGCCAGATTGTCGTCGGCCCCCAAAAGCCCCCAGCACCCGTGCAGTTCGTCGCCCGAAATCCCGGGCACGCGGTCCCCCGGACGCAGGCCTGACAACCGGCAAGACCGATCCGCCAACGGACCCCGGCGGTACGTCACCCACAACTGCGAGGTCCGGTAGGTCACCCAACGCTGCACTGCGGGCAGGTTCATCACCGGGACCACGACACGGTCGCGAATGAAGCGGCCGATGCTGCTCTGCGCCACATTGACTTTGGTGACCGCGCTCGTGTTGCGCAACACCTCCGTGGCGAGCGGACGTCGTTCAGCCTCGTATGAGTCGAGCAGCTTCTCGTCGGCGGCGCCCGCCGTGACGAGCGCCAGTTTCCACGCAAGGTTCTCGGCGTCCCCGAGACCCGTCAGCATCCCCTGTCCGCCGAACGGCGCATGCGTGTGCGCCGCGTCCCCTGCGATCAGCACCCGGCCACGCCGGTAGGTTCTCGCCAATCGGCGGTGCACGCTGAACATCGACAGCCATTCCGCGTGCTCGATCGGCGCAGAGCGGCCGGTGCGCTCGGGAATGATCCGGTTCAACCGCGCGAGAATCTCGTCGTCCGTGGGCTTTTGCTGCCCCGAATGCGGATCGTAGGCGATGATGCGCCACAGACCATCGGGCATCGGCATCGCTCCGAGCATGCCGTCCTGATGTAGCCAGCCGGTCGTGCCTGAGCGGTCGAGATCCCAGTCGATGCGGAGGTCGGCGAGCAGGAAGCGTTCGGTGAGGCGCACTCCGGGGAAGTCGATACCCGCGGCGCGGCGGGTGGCGCTGCTCGCCCCGTCGCAGCCGATCAGCCAGTCGACGGTGAGGTCGTTCCCACCGGCGAGGACGGCCGTGACGGTCCCGCCGTGCTGGTGGACATCGGTAAGCTCTGTGTCCCAGCTGATCTGGCCACCCAGTTCGGTGAACCGGTCCCGGAGAGCGGCCTCGACCGCCGCTTGGGAGATCACCATCGGTGGTGCGGCGGTATCCATACCGGGGTCGCCGAAGCGGATGCGCATGATCGGCTTGTCGCCCAGGTAGGTCAGGATGCTCATCGCCCGCACCGACTTTTCGGGAAGGTCGCCGAGCGCACCCAGACGGTCGAGCACCTCGGAGCCGCGGGCGTGCAGGAAGTTGGCGCGCGACGTGGTGGCGGGCGCGGCCGCCGCATCGATCACCCGGACACGGACACCCTGCAGCAGCAGACCACACGCGGCCGCCAGACCCGTCGGCCCTGCCCCGACCACGAGAACGTCGGAAACCATCGCCTCCCTCTTTCCGTTACGGTAACGTTTCGTAAATACTGTAGGTGATAACCCGGCCGCACGCTAGATTCGGTTCCCATGACCGAACCGCTGGTGCTCGTCGACGACCGTGGTCCCGTGCGGGTGCTGACCCTCAACCGGCCGGAGGCTCGAAACGCCTTGAGTCGCGGACTGATCAAGGCCACCTACAGCGCGCTCACCGAGGCCGACGCCGACGAGTCCGTCAACGCCGTGGTCCTCACCGGCACAGACCCCGCGTTCTGCGCCGGCGTCGACCTCAAGGAGGCGCAACGGGACGGCCTGAGCTATTTCGAGGATTTCCGGTCGCAGAGTTGCATCGCCGCGACGGGCAAGATGCGCACACCGATCGTCGGCGCCATCAACGGCGCGACCTTCACCGGCGGGCTGGAGATGGCGCTGGGCTGCGATTTCCTCATCGCCTCCGAACGCGCCGTGTTCGCCGACACGCACGCTAGGGTCGGCATCCTGCCCGGAGGCGGCATGACGGCCCGACTCCCCCAGGTGGTCGGGCTGGCGATGGCACGGCGGCTGTCGATGACCGGTGAGGTCGTCGATGCCGCGCGCGCCGAGCGCATCGGCCTGGTCACCGAGGTCGTCGCCCACGACCGGTTGGTCGACCGTGCCGTCGAACTGGCTGCGCAGATCGCCGAGGTGCCTGCGTCAGTCATGCTCGGCCTGAAGGAGATATACACGGCGGGCGCGGCCGCGGTGATCGATCCCGCGCTGGCCGCCGAGGAGAAGATCGCGTTCGCCCAGCACCGCGATTTCGCCGGCCTCGGCGACCGGTTCCAGGCCATCTTGGAGCGCAACAAGCGCCAGATCGACAGCTGACCCTCTGTACCTTCTGCGCCTTCTGTGCCTTCTGCGCCTTCCGTGCCGCGAATGTGCGTGTCTGCTGACGACACGCGGGCGTTCTGCGACGGTTTTCGCACGCTCGCGGGCGTCGAACGTGCGCAAAGTGTCGAGTTTTCGCGGCGTGTCATGTGCAGACCCGCACGCTCGCGCCACGAGAGGGGGGACGGGCGCGACGGGCACAACAGGGGGTTAGCGGCGTTGGCGCAGCAGGATGAATTCGACTGTGCGGCTGCCGCCGAGCTCGGGGCGCGGGGCCGTCGTCGACTCCAGCTGTTTGCGCGCGTGCACCGTGATCGGGATGTGCGGGTCGAGCACCGACAGGTAAACCCTGTGCTCGGCAAGTGACGTGACCGCACGCTCGAAGGCTCCGTCGTCGATCACCTCGACGTGCGTTGCCTGCGGCCCGTTCTGAAACAGCCAGCGCGGCGGGTGGGGCAGGCTGTCGTAGGCCTCGACGACGGCCGCGGCGAACTCGATGTGATCGCGCTGGTTGGGCGCGCCGGGCGACCACTCGGGACCTCCGTAGATGCTGATCACCACATCGGGCTGGAGTTCACTGATCGCCTGGACGATCCTGGCCCGCAGTTCGGGGCTGTTGCGGATCTCGCCGTCCGGAAACTCCCAGAACCGGACGTCGGCCACACCGACGACCGCTGCCGATCGCATCTGTTCGTGCTCTCGCAGCGGGCCGGCCTGTTCGAGGGCCATCCCCGCGATGCCCGCTTCGCCGCGACTCGCCAGTGCGTAATGGACCCGCCTGCCCTCAGAAGTCCATTTCGCCACCGCCGCGGCGCACCCGTACTCGGGATCGTCGGGGTGCGGCACCAGCACCAACGCGGAACGCCAATCGGAGGGGAACGCGTCAAACACGCCTCTATGCCACCACACCGTGCACGACGATGGCGGTGGTCTGCTCAACCCAGTCGTCGCCGAGCGGCTCGCCCGGCCGCAGCAGCATCCGCAGCAGCGTCGCCCCGCCGATCACCTCGACCAACCGGTCCGGGTCCACATCGGGATAGACCTCACCCCGCCGAACCGCGTCGGCCACCCGGTCGCGCACGGCCGCGAACACACCGGTGAACCGGTCCATCACACGGACGTTGAGCTCGTCGTCGGCGACCATGTCGGCAATCAGACCGGGCAACGCCGCCCGCACGACCGGAGAGGCGAATACGTCGCGGGTGGCGGTGAGCATGGCGCGGATGTCGGCGGCGATGTCCCCCGGCGGGGTCGCGATCGCGGTCGGCGTGGCGGGGAACGCCGCTTCGTGCACCAGCTCGGCCTTGCTCGACCACCGGCGGTACAGCGCGGTCTTGGTGGTGCCCGCCCGCTCGGCCACCGCGGCGATCGTCAGATTCGAATATCCGATCTCCGCAAGGAGATCCGCCGTCGCGCGCAATATGGCAGCGTCAATGCGTGGATCCCGGGGCCGCCCGGCGCCCGGGGTCTTGTCAACAGATGACGCGTCTGGTTTCATAACGCTACCCACCGTATCGTAATTATCGGCGAAAGAAGAGGCTGTGGCCAACGAACCGGCTGTCGAAGACGTCAGCCGCCTCGAACATTCAAGTCGCGATCTGTCCACCCTGCCCGGTGTGATGTCCCGATGGCTGTCGACCGTCCTGCCGGACGGGGCGGCACCGGAGATCACCGTGGAAAGTGGCGTCGACGCCAATGGGATGTCCTCGGAGACGATCATCCTGACCGGACGATGGTCCGTCGACGGGCAACCGCAGACCCAGAAATGGGTGGCGCGGGTGGCGCCGACCACCGAGGACGTTCCGGTGTTCTCGTCGTACCGGATGGATCACCAATTCGACGTGATCCGGTTGGTGCAGGAGAAAACGGACGTTCCGGTGCCGCAGGTGCGTTGGCTGGAGAACAGCGGTGACGTGCTCGGTACGCCGTTCTTCCTGATGGACTACGTCGAGGGCAGAGTACCGCCCGATGTCATGCCGTACACGTTCGGCGGGAACTGGTTCGCCGACTCCCCCGCCGAACAACGCCGCGAACTGCAGGACGCCACCGTCGGCGTGATCGCAAAACTGCATTCGATTCCCCATCCCGAGGCGGTGTTCGGATTTCTCGACGACGAATCCGATCAGAATGCGTTGCGGCGCAACCTCAACTGGCTCCAGGACTGGTATCAGTTCGCCGTCCCCGACATCGGGCGCTCATCGCTGGTCGAGCGCGCGCTCGACTGGCTGGAGGCCAACTGGCCCGCCGACGCCGCAGCGAACGACCCCGTCCTGGTCTGGGGCGACTCCCGCGTTGGCAACGTGCTGTACACCGGCTACCAACCGGTGGCCGTCCTCGACTGGGAGATGGCCACACTCGGGCCGCGCGAGATGGATGCGGCGTGGATGATATTCGCGCACAACGTCTTCCAGGAGCTGGCCGGCCTTGCCGGATTGCCGGGGTTGCCCGACTTCATGCGCGAGGAGGACGTCAAGAAGACCTATGCGGCGCTGACCGGGGTCGAACTCGGCGACCTGAACTGGTTCTACGTCTACTCCGGCGTGATCTGGGCGTGTGTGTTCATGCGCACCAGCGCGCGGCGAGTGCGGTTCGGCGAGATCGAACAACCCGACGACGTCGAATCGCTGTTCTATCACGGCGCGCTGCTGAAACGACTCATTGGAGATGACTCCTGATGCTCGGTCCCACCGACGAATTCCCGATTCACCAGATCCCCCAACCGATCGCGTGGCCGGGATCGTCCGACCGCAACTTCTACGACCGGTCCTACTTCAACGCCCATGACCGCACCGGCGACATCTTCGTGATCACCGGCATCGGGTACTACCCGAACCTGGGCGTGAAGGACGCCTTCGTCCTGGCCAGGCGCGGCGACACCCAGACCGCCGTGCATCTGTCGGACGGCATCGACTCCGACCGGCTCAACCAGCACGTGCTCGGCTACCGCGTCGAGGTCACCGAACCGCTGCGCAAACTGCGGGTCGTGCTCGAGGAGACCGAGGGCATCGCCGTCGACCTGACCTGGAATGGACTGTTCGACGCCATCCAGGAGCAGCGGCACGTCCTGCGCACCGGCACCCGAATCACATTGGACGCCCAGCGGTTCGCGCAGGTCGGGTCCTGGAGCGGGGTGATCTCGATCGATGGCGAGGAGATCACCGTCGACCCGGACGTGTGGATCGGCAGCCGCGACCGGTCGTGGGGCATCCGCCCCATCGGCGAGGCCGTACCCGCGGGCCGCCCCGCCGATCCCCCGTTCGAGGGCATGTGGTGGCTGTACGTGCCGATGGCGTTCGACGACTTCGGAATCTGCCTGATCATCCAGGAGGATCCGACCGGGTTCCGCAGCCTCAACGACTGCACCCGCATCTGGCGCGACGGCCGCGTCGAACAACTCGGCTGGCCGCGGGTGAAGATCCACTACACCTCGGGCACCCGAATCCCCTACGGCGCCACCATCGAAGCGACCACCCCGGACGGGTCGCCGGTGGTGTTCGAGGTCGAGTCGAAGCTGGCGGTACCGATCCACATCGGCGGCGGGTACGGCGGTGACTCGGATTGGCTGCACGGGGTGTGGAAGGGCGACAAGTTCAGCGAACGCCTCACCTACGACATGACCGATCCGGCGGTCAACGGCCGCAGTATGTTCGGCGTCATCGACCACGTCGGCCGCGCCGAGTGCACCGAAGGGGGCAAGACCAGCGAAGGCTGGGGCCTGTTCGAACACGGTGCGCTCGGCAGGCACGATCCGTCGGGCTTCAAGGACTGGTTGACCCTGGCCGACTGAGCCGACTGAGCGGTGCCGGTGCGCTCACCGTCGCTGCGCGATCAGTAGCGCGCCGAAATCGCAGGCTTCTCAGGCGACCGGCGTCACCCGCACCGGCGCGCGGCCGAACACCATCGACTCCTCGATCCGGTCGAGGCGGTGGTCGATCGCGTCGAGCACATAGTTGTGCCGGACGTTCCACGGCCGGTGCGTGCCCGACTTCGGCAACACATGGCCCGCACGTTGTACGTAGCCGGCGTTGATGTTCCACGCGGGCTTTTCCGCCATGGGCTTGTCCCCGAGATGCGGGTATGCGTGCGTATAGCCGTGAGAGTCCATGTAGGAGATCAGCTTTGCGAAAGCCCGAGCGGTCAGGTCGGCGCGCAATGTCCACGACGCGTTGATGTAGCCGACGCACCAGGCCAGGTTGGGCACGTCTTCGAGCATGTGCTCCTTGTAGACGAACCGGTCCTGCGGTTTGACCTCCTCACCGTCGATGCTGATCAAAACCCCGCCCAGCGCCTGCAATTGGATGCCGGTCGCGGTGATGAGCACGTCGGCGTCAATCCGCTGCCCGGACCGCAGCACGACGCCGGACGCATCGATGTGGTCGATCCGGTCGGTCACCACGTCGAGGCGGCCCGTGTTGATCGCGTCGTAGAAGTCGTTGTCGAGCATCGCGCACAACCGTTGGTCCCACGGGTCGTAACGCGGCTTGAAGTGCTTGTCGACCGGATAACCCTTGGGCAGATTGCGTTTGGCGTAGTTGCGGATATAGCGCCTGCTGAGCTTGGGCGCCGCTTTGGCGAACGCATAGATGAACACCGTGAAGATGGTGTTGTAGATGCGCGCACCCCAATAACCGGCCCGGCCGGGCAGCACCTTGCGCAGCGCCTGCACGATCGGGTTGATCCGCGGTCCGCTCAGCATGTAGGTGGGCGAGCGCTGCAGCATGGTCACGTGGCCGGCCTTCTCAGTCAGCGACGGAATCATGCTCACCGCCGTCGCGCCGCTGCCGATGACCACGATGCGTTTGCCGCTGTAGTCCAGCGACTCCGGCCAATGCTGCGGGTGCACGACGTTGCCGCTGAACTCGTCGAGGCCGGGAAAATCCGGACGGTAGGGCTCGTCGTAGTTGTAGTAACCGGTGCCGAAGAACAGGAAGCGACTCCGGTACGTCCTGGGTGTCCCGTCCTGTTCGGTCTGCACCGTCCACGTATCGGTCGACGAGTCCCAGTCGGCCGACAACACGTGGGTGTTGAACCGGATGTTTTCGTCGATGCCGTGCTTGCGGGCGGTCTGAACCAGGTACTCGCGGATGTCGGGCCCGTCGGCCACGTTCTCCGGCCGGGTCCACGGCTCGAACGGGTAGCTCAGCGTGAAGATGTCGCTGTCGGACCGGATGCCCGGATAGCGGTGCAGATCCCAGGTGCCGCCGATGCGTGCCCGCCGCTCCAGCACCTTGTAGGACGTGTGCGGGTTCTTCTCCTGCAGGCGGTAGGCCGCGCCGATCCCCGAGATGCCCGCCCCGATGATCAGCACATCGGAGTAGTCGTCAACACGCTCTTCGCGCCCATTGGCACTCATCCGCAACCTCCTTTGGTCCCGCTGAGTACCACCATAGGAGTCAACCTGTCAGTGCGTCGACGATCTCGGCCAACGCATCGATCGCGATGGGTCCGGGCTGGTAGAGGCAGACGCGGTCGGACACCCCGTCGACGCGGTCGCGGATGTGGGCGGCGATCTCGGCCGGGGTGCCGCACGCCGCGATGGTGTGCAGCATCTCGTCGTCGATCAGGGTGCCCATCTCCTGCCACCGGCCCTGTTTGGACAGCGCGTTGAGCTCGGGCTGCAGTTCGCCCCAGCCGTGCACGTCGAGCACCGGGCGGTAGGCCGGAGTGGAGCCGTAGAACGCCAACAGCCGGCGCGCGGCGTCGTGGTCGGCATCGCGCGTACCGACCGACACGATGATCTCGGGCACCAGCGCGAAGTCGTCGAGGGAGCGTCCCGACTCCGACAGGCCTGCGCGCACCTCGGGCATCGTCGCCTCGTGCAGGAACCGCTTCGAGCCGAACGGCATGACCAGCAGGCCGTCGGCGACCGCTGCGGTGGCGCGGGTCAGCTTCGGGCCGAGCGCGCCGAGATAGATCGGCGGAGGGCCATACGGGTTCGGGCCCGGGTTGAACGTCGGTGTCATCAGCGTGTGCCGGAAGTATTCGCCCCGAAAGTCGAGACGTTCGCCGGTCTCCCATGCGGTGAACACCGCCCGCAGCGCGGCGACCATCTCCTTCATGCGGGCGACCGGGCGATCGAACGCCGCGCCGTATCGCTTCTCGACCTGCGTGCGCACCTGCGTTCCGAGACCCAGCGTGAAGCGGCCCTCGGCCAGCACCTGATGGTCGTAGGCCTGGTGGGCGAGCTGAATCGGGTTGCGCGGAAACGCAATGGCGACGTTGGTCATCAGGTCCAGACCGCCCACCGTCGACGCCAACGTGAGCGGCGCGAACACGTCGTGGGGTCCTTCGAACGTGAACACCCCGCTGGCCCCCGCGTCGCGCAGTGCTTGCGCCCGCTCGATCGCATCGGTTGGACCGAACAACGCTGTCATGACCTTCACGGCGTGAGAGCCTAATCGCGTGACCATCCAAGCCAGTGCCGACGCGGTCGTCGTGGGCGCCGGATTCGCCGGTTTGGCGGCGGCGCGCGAGTTGGATCGGCTCGGCTACGACGTCGTCGTCCTCGAAGGTCGCGACCGGGTCGGCGGGCGGTCGTCGACGGCGACGATCGCCGGCGTGCCCGTCGACCTCGGCGGTACCTTCATCGGACCCACGCAGGACGCCGTGGAAGAACTCGCTGCCGAACTGGGCTGTGAGACGGTGCCCACCTTCAGCGGTGGTAAGAACCTGATCCGGTGGCGGGGGCGGGTCCGCTCGTATCGCAGCACGATTCCCCGGCTGTCGATCATCGAACTGCTCGACGTGTCGCGCATCCAGTGGCGCTTCGAGCGCGCATGTCGGCGGGTGGCCGTCGAGGCGCCGTGGACCGCCCCGCACGCGCACGCCCTGGACTCTCTGTCGCTCGACGGCTGGTTGAAGTCGGTGCACGCGAGCGCCGGAACGCGGGACCTGATGGCGATCATGTCTCGGGTGACCTGGGGTTGTGAGCCCGACGCGGTGTCGATGCTGCACGCCGTGCGCTACGTCAGGGCCGCAGGCGGGCTCGACCGCATGCTCGACGTCGAAGGCGGCGCCCAGCAGAGCCGGTTCCCTGGCGGCACCCAGCAGATCGCGATCCGGATGGCCGAGGAGTTGGGCTCGCGCGTCGTACTCGACGCCGCCGTGCGCAGCATCGAACGCCACAGCGACGGCACGCTCACCGTGACCTCCGATCGGGGTGCGGTGTGCGCCAAGGCCGTCGTCGTCGCCATCCCGCCCGAACACCGCCAGGCGATCGAATTCTCACCCGAACTGCCCGCCGAGTACGGCAAGCTGGCGCAGCACTGGCCCCAGGGCAATCTGAGCAAGGCGTACGCCGCGTACGAGAAGCCGTTCTGGCGCGCGAAAGGGCTTTCGGGAGAGGCGCTTTCCGACGAAGGACCGGTGTTCATCACGTTCGACGTCAGCCCCTCCGACGATGGGTCCGGCAACGGGGGCGGACCCGGCATCCTGCTGGGTTTCGTCGACTCACGCTCGTTCGACTCGCTACCGGCAGAGCAGCGCCGGGAGCGGGCGCTTACGGGGTTCGCGGGGCTGTTCGGCAACGCCGCGCTGGACCCGATCGACTATCTCGACCACTGTTGGGGTGCAGAGGATTTCGCGCCGGGAGGGCCGACGGCGGCCGTTCCGCCCGGCTCGTGGACGACATACGGCCCGTGGCTGCGCAAGCCGATCGACGGGATCTATTGGGCGGGAACCGAAACCGCTGACGCGTGGACGGGTTTCCTGGACGGCGCCGTCCGGTCCGGCAGGCGCGCCGCAGACGAAGTGCATCGCGCGCTGAGTAGTTGATCAGGAACTGACGCGGCGTTCGGCGGTCACCGACTCGATCAGGCCACGCAGATGCATGTTCACCTCGTCGGGACGCTCCAGGATGGCGCAGTGCCCGCCCGCCAACTCCACGAACTCGCTCAGATTGGGCGCCACCTCGGCGATCCGACGAGACGACGTCAGCGGCAGCAGCCGGTCCTTGCGGCTGCCGATCACCAGCGTCGGCACGACCAGGTTGTTCAGCCCGATGTGTTGCGGTCCGAGATGGTCGACCAGCGTGCGGGCCCAGCCGCCGCGGCCGACCGGCGAGGTCGCCGCGAACAGTTCATGTACGAACGAGGCGATCGCGGGATCGGCGTCGCGGCCGACCGCCAGCATCGAGACGAAGCGCTGATTCGGTCCGTAGATGGCGCGCGGCAGAGGCGTCGCACCGAACGTCTTCAGAAAGGTCCCCGCGGTGCGGACGCGGACGTTGGCCAGCGGCGCGGGCACCGGCAGCAAGTTGACGTTGCGCAGCAGGTCGCCGGTGGTGGTGTTGATGAGCGCAACGCCGTCGGCGCGTTCGGTCACCCGCTCGGCGTGGCGCTCGGCCCACGAGGTGATGGCGATGCCGCCCATCGAATGGCCGGCGATGACCGCCCGTTCACCGGGGGCCAGCGTCGCATCCAGCACGGAGTCGAGGTCGGCGGCCAGATGGTCGAGGCTGTAGGCGCCGCGGCGCACCGGCACCGCGCTGCGGCCGTGGCCGCGGTGGTCGAACGCGATCACGCGGTAGTCCCGCGACAGATCGGCGATCTGATGGGCCCACACCCGCAGCGCACAGGTGATGCCGTGCGCCAACACGATCGGATAACCGTCCTCGCGGCCGAAGACCTCGGCGTGCAGGCGGATGCCGTCCCTGGAGCGCACCTCCACGGCGCGTCCGGGCGGGAGGGACTGAGCGGGGGCGAAGGCCGAAACCCTCGACCGGCTGCGGGGACCACTGCTCATGTGCGCTCCGTTCGAACTCGGCAACGTTGCCGGATAAGTGAGCTTATCTAACAGTGTGCGCTTCCTGCGGCACCCCCCGCCGCGTTTTGGCGACTATCGGTGCCGCGGCGGAGGCCCGGCAGTCGAGTCGAGTTAAATGGCGGGCATGCGCGCGATTCAGATTGCCAGCCTCGACGGACCACAAGCCGCCAAACTCGTCGAGGTCGACGAGCCGGACGGCGACGGCGCGGTCGTCATCGAGGTGCACGCGGCCGGGGTCGCGTTTCCCGATGTGCTGCAGTCGCGCGGGCTCTATCAGTACAAGCCGGAGCTGCCCTACACGCCGGGCGGTGAGGTCGCCGGCGTGGTGCGCAGCGCGCCGGACGGCGCACATGTGAAGGCCGGCGATCGCGTCGCGGCGTTGACGATGCTCTGCGGCGCGATGGCCGAGGTCGTCGCACTGCCCGCCGAGCGCGTCTTCAAGCTGCCCGACAACGTCTCCTTCGAGGCCGGTGCGGGCCTGCTCTTCAACGACCTCACGATGCACCACGCGTTGCGTACCCGCGGCCGGCTGGCCGAGGGCGAGACCGTGCTGGTGCACGGGGCCGCAGGCGGCATCGGCACGTCGACGCTGCGGTTGGCGCCGGCATGGGGTGCCTCTCGGGTGATCGCGGTGGTGAGCACCGAGGAGAAGGGTGCGGTGGCCACGGCGGCAGGCGCGACCGACGTCGTGCCGGTCGAGGGGTTCAAGGACAAGGTCAAGGAGCTGACCGAGGGCCGCGGTGTGGACATCGTCGTCGATCCGGTCGGCGGGGATCGGTTCACCGACTCGCTGCGCTCGCTGGCCCCGGGCGGACGGCTGCTCGTGGTCGGCTTCACCGGCGGCGAGATTCCCACCGTCAAGGTGAACCGGTTGCTGCTCAACAACGTCGATGCGGTCGGAGTCGGTTGGGGCGCTTGGACTTTCACCCATCCCAATTACCTCGCCGAGCAGTGGGCCGAACTCGAACCGCTCCTGGCGTCGGGCAAGGTGTCGGCGCCGCAACCGCAGGTGTTCCCGTTAGAGCGGGCCGCCGACGCGATCGCCGCGCTCGAGGATCGCTCGGCGAAGGGCAAGGTCGTCGTCGCCGTCCGGTGACTACAGGTAAGGGTCGGCCCAGGCGCTGACGATCCGCGCCGCACGTGCTGCCTGATCCTTTTCGGTGAGCAGGTGATCGGCGCCTTCGAGTGAGACGAAGCTGCGCGGGTGACGCGCGCACTGGAAGATCTCGCTGGCGTTGGCGATGCCCACGGTGTTGTCGGTCGGCGAATGCATCACCAGAAGGGCTCGGCGCAGGTTGTGGATGCGCTCGCGGAGGTCGGCATTGCGGACGTCTTCGACGAAGTGCCGCTTCAGCGTCAGCGCCTTGCCGCCGATGCGGAACTGCGCCTCCCCCTCTTCCTCGATCCGCTCCACGACCGCGTCGTAGATCCGTTCGACGTGGGCGGGTTCGTAGGGGGCCGCGATGGTGGCGACCGCCTTCACCGTCGGGCAGTCGTGGGCGGCGGCGATGACGGCCGAGCCGCCGAAGGAATGTCCGACCAGCAGGCGCACCTCGCGGCCCTCGGAGTTCATGAACTCCACGGCGCGCACGGTGTCGGCGACCTTGTGCGAGAACGACCCGTCGCTCCAGTCGCCCTCCGAGTCGCCAAGACCGAGGTTGTCGAACCGCAGCATGCCGATGCCCCCGGCGGCGAGTTGCTTGCAGATCCGGCTGGCCGCCGGCGAGTCCTTGCCGAGCGTGAACCCGTGGGCGAAGACGCCCCAGCCGCGTACGTCACCGTCGGGAAGATCGAGCACGCCCGCCAGTGCGGGTCCACTGGCGCTTGCGAAGCTGACGCGTTCACCCACGCGCGTCATCCTGTCACGTGGCCCGCGAGCTCACTGCTGCTGCAGCAGGTCGCGTTTCACCTCGAGCCTGCGCAGCTTGCCCGACGAGGTTCGCGGCAGAGTACCGGGTTTGACGAAGACGACCTCGGTGGGCACCACACCGCATTCGGATGCGACGCGCTCGATGAGGTCGGCGCGCGACCCCGCCTCGTCGGGCCCGCGGAACTCCGCGACGATCGCGACACCCGGACGGATCGAGCGCTCCCCCACGCCGACGGCCACCACGGCGCCTTCGCGCACACCGGACGCACCGGCGGCCACCCGCTCGACCTCTGCGGGGAAGATGTTGCGGCCGGCGACGGTGATCAGTTCCTTGGCGCGTCCGCACACCACGAGGCTGCCGTCGACGAGGTAGCCGAGATCGCCTGTGGCGAACCAGTCGTCGCGATGCAACGGTGCGTCACCGCGGTAGCCCGTCATCATCGAGGTACCGCGGATCAAGATCTCGCCGACCTTGTCGTCCCCGCGCTCATCGACGCGCACCGCCATGCCGGGTATCGGCTCGCCCAGTAGCGCATGACCGGCGTCGTCGACGATCAGCCCGCTACCGGGTTCGGGAACCGTTACCGCACAGGTGGATTCGGCCAAGCCGTAGGAGGGCGCGAGCGCGCCCGCGTCGAATCCGAATCGGGCCATCTCCTCGGCGAAGCGCGCGGTGAGCGCGCAGTCGACGGGTTCGCCGCCGTTGAGCGCGAACCGCAGGTCAGAAAGGTCGACGTCGGTGACGCGTCGCGAGTACTTCCCGATCAGGCCGTAGGCCATGTTCGGCGCAGCGGTGATCGTGGCGCGGCCCTCGGTGAGCCAGTTCAGCCACCGAAACGGCGAGGCCTGAAACGCCGCGGTCGGTGCCTGCCACACGTCGATGCCGGCCAACGCCCCGGCGAGCACGAAGCTCAGACCCATGTCGTGGTACAGCGGCAGCCAGGAACAGCCGACGTCACCCGGCCCGACCCCGATCCGCGTGTTCAGACCGTCGAGGTTGGCGAGCACCGCGCCCGGTGACAGCTGCACCGCGCGCGGCACGCCTGTGGAGCCTGCTGTGCCCTGCAGGATCGCGATGTCGGCGGCTCGGTCGGGTCGCCGGAAGTTCGTCGATCGGGTTAGCGGGGCAACCGAACCAGTTCCTTGACGATCGGACCGCTGTCGACGAGGCCGAGTTGCTCCAGCTGACGCCCCCGGCTGAGCACGTGGCTGACGCCCATGCCCGCGAACCGGGCCACCGTGGATTGCGCCCACTTGTCGGCGTCGGCGCCGCGGACGGGGCCGGGCGCGATGGTCACCGGCACGCCGGCCTGGAAGGCGCCGAGGATGGCCGCGATGAGTTCGACGGTGGGCTCGTTCGCCAGGCCGAGCGCGGCCACTTCCTCGTTGAGCAGCCAGTCGGCGACGTTCTCCGCGCGGGCGTGCACTTCCGGCCACGGCTGGCGCGTCCATGTGCCGTCGTCGAAGACGTAGAGGCTGTTATCGGAGCTGGTCAACCGCTCGGCAAAGGTCGCAGCCAACGATTTCATAGATAACCTCGCAGTACTTACCCGCTCAATTCGCGATTTTCGGTCTAGTAAATATCGCCTAAGCTAACTTACGGGAATTTGCGGTGATCCTACGGGGTGGGAGGCTTCGTTCCTAGGCCAGCTTCAGCGGGCATCGGCCCAGACGTCGACCCGGTGCACCGGCAGACCGTGGCCGGGCAGTAGGTGTTCGACGGGCAGCTCGCGCATGCGCTGCTCGCTGAGTTTCGCGGCGGCGGTGTCGACGGTCTCGGGGGTGAACCAGGCTTGCCCGCCCGCGCTGAGCACCGCGTCGCCGGAGATCAGGGTCCGACTGTCGGCATGCCAGAACGCGGTCGAGTCGTCGGTGTGGCCGGGCACGTGCAGCACCTCCCAGCCCGGCGCGCCGGGCAGCTGCTGACCGTCTGCCAGCGGTCGCGCCCCGCCAAGGGCGTCACCGACCATCCCCTTACTTCCGCCGTACCCGGCGATGCGGGGACCGTCGGCGAAGCCGCGCAGCCCGGTCAGGTCCATCGGCTGGCTGATCAGGGTCGGCCAGATCTGGACGATCTTGTTCAGCGCCGGGGTGCGGGGTTGCCGCGTACCGTCCAGATAGCTGAGAGTGACCTCGGGAAGATGTAGCGCCACGCTGTGTTCGGCGGCCAGTCGCGGCGCCCCGGCGACGTGGTCGCTGTGGCCGTGGGTGGCCGCGACCGCGCTGACGGTGCCGCGGTAGACCGACAGCACGCCCGCGACGTCGTCGGCGCTGCCGGGCATGCCCGCGTCGACCACGACAACGCCGCGGTCGCCACGGATCAGGTAGCAGTTGAAGATCCACCGGGAGAGGCGGATCACCCCGATGTCGTCGAGCGGATCAACGACCAACGCCATCGCAGCATCCTTCGGTGGGGTCCACGTGAGAAGTGTGCGGTGCGGGACTCTCCTGCGGCAAGCATCGGGCCGACGGTTGCGGGGGTGGCGTAGCCATCAAGAAGCCAGTGAGAAGCCAATAGAAACGGCCCCCGGAGTGTCCTCCGAGGGCCGTTCCACCTAGTAGCGGGGACAGGATTCGAACCTGCGACCTCTGGGTTATGAGCCCAGCGAGCTACCGAGCTGCTCCACCCCGCGTCGGGTGAACGCAACGTTACCGAAGGCGCTCGCGCAGTTCCAAATCGCGCGGTCACCGATGGTGGTGAATCGCGTCACGCCTGCGATTGCATGGGCCGTTGGCGCCCCGCGAGCGACCGCAAATGTACGCACTATGTCGGCGTGTCGCGGTGCAAACACGGCCGGTCGCGGCGCGGCAAGAGAGCGCTAGCGGCTTGGCGTGTGTCAGCTCGCGGACTGGTATTTCTCCATCGCATCGTCGAGGCGTTGCAGCGCCTCGCCGAACTCGGCGAAGTTACCGCCCTGCTGTGCCTGGCGCAGCCCATCGAGCGCCGTGTTGACCTCTTGCAGCGCAGCGGCTTTCGCACCCGACAGCTCGACCGGTCCGCCCGGCGGCACCGCCGCCGCCGGCGGCGGCGGCGTCCGGCCCTGCTGGTTGGCCGGCGGGCGAGCCGTCGGAACTTCACCGTCGGCCGGTGGCTGCGCCGCGGGCTGCTCGCCGCCGGTGCCCGCGATCGGCGCGGGGCCGGTGGCCGTGGCGTCCGCGCCGGGACCGAACAACTCGATCAGCGCGTCGCGCACCGTCGGGCCGTAGCCGACCTTGTCGTTGTACATCATCGCCACGCGGATCAGGCGCGGGTACGAGGACGCGGCGTCGCTGGCCCCGGGTGAGGCGTATACCGGTGCGACATACAGCAATCCACCCTCGGCGACCGGCAGCGTCAGCAGGTTGCCCCACCGGATGCGGTTCTGGTTGTCGCGGCCGATGACACCGAGGTCCTGGGACACCGCGGTATCCGTGCTGATCGCGTTGAACGCCAGCTTGGGACCGTTGACCTGTCCCGGGATCGTCAACACGGTGATCTTGCCGTAGGTGTCCGGGTCGGAACTGGCACTCATGAACGCGGCCAGGAAGTCGCGGCGGAACCGGTTCATCGCACTGGTCAACTGGAACGATGCCGCACGGTCGTTGGCCGCAAGGTCCTTGGCCACGATGTAGTACGGCGGCTGATAGCTGCTCGCGGTCGGGTTGGGATCCAGCGGAACATCCCAGAAGTCCGACGTCGAGAAGAACGTGATCGGGTCGTCGACGTGGTACTTCGCCAGCAGTGCGCGCTGCACCTTGAACAGGTCTTCCGGATAGCGCAGATGCTCCTGCAGTTCATCGGAGATCTCGCTCTTGGGCTTGACCGTGCCCGGGAACACCTTCATCCACGCCTGCAGCACCGGATCGTCTTCATCCTGCGCGTACAGCGACACCGTGCCGTCGTAGGCGTCGACGGTGGCCTTGACCGAGTTGCGGATGTAGGACACCTGCTTGTCGGGCTGCAGCCGGTTCAGCGCCACCTCGTTGGAGTCCACGGTGGCCGAGGACAACGTCGTCAACTCCGAGTACGGGTAGTTGTCCAGCGTGGTGTAGCCATCGACGATCCAGACGATGCGCTCGTTGACGATGGCCGGGTAGACCGCGGTGTCGGTGGTCAGCCACGGCGCCACCGCCTCGACCCGCTTGGCCGGGTCGCGGTTGAACAGGAGCTTGCTGTTCTCTCCGATCACGTTGGAGAACAAGAAGTTTCGCTCGGCGAACTTCGCGGCGAACACGCTGCGCGTCAGCCAGCTCCCGATCGGAACGCCGCCCTCACCGGTGTAGGTGTAGTTGCGGGTCTCGACGTTGTTCTCATAGTCGTACTCCCGCGGCGCACCGTTCTCCCCGACGATGGCGTAGTCGGCCGGGGTGTTGGCGATGACGGGGCCGTAGTAGATGCGGGGCTGGGCCAGCGGGGCGGGTCCGGGTGAGATCACCTCACCGTTCGCGCCGACCACACTGGCCAAAAACTCCGGGTAGCCACCGTTCTGGTTGGGGTCGTTGGCCACGCCGCGCACGGTGTTGGCCGGCGAGGCGATGAAACCGTTGCCGTGGGTGTAGACCGAGTGGCGGTTGATCCAGTCGCGCTGGTTGTCGATCAACCGGTCGGGATTGAGTTCGCGCGCGGCGACCACATAGTCGCGCAGGTTGCCGTCCTCATCCCGGTACCGATCCATGTTCAGCTGGTCGGGGAAGTAGTAGAAGTTCTTGCCCTGCTGGAACTGGGTGAATGCCGGGCTGACGATGTTGGGGTCGAGCACGCGGATGTTCGACGTCGTGGCGCGGTCAGCGGCCACCTGGGCTGCGGTCGCGGGGGCGTTACCCGGATAGTCGCGATAGCTCACCACGTCGTCGGTGAGCCCGTAGGCCTGTCTGGTCGCCGAGATGCTTCGGCCGATGTATTCGCTTTCCTTCTGCGCCGCATTCGGTTTGACGCTGAACTGCTCGACGACGAGTGGCCAGCCCGCGCCGACAACCAGCGACGAGAGCAGCAACAGCACCACGCCGATCGCCGGGATCCGAAGGTCGCGCAGCACGATCGCCGAGAACACCGCGGCCGCGCAGATCACGGCGATCGCCATCAGGATCAGCTTGGCGGGCAGCACCGCGTTGATGTCGGTGTAGCCCGCACCGGTGAACGGCTTGCCGCCGCGGGTGTGGCTCAGCAGCTCGTAGCGGTCCATCCAGTACGCGATCGCCTTGAGCAGCATCAGGATGCCGACCAGGGTGATCAACTGGATGCGCGCGGCACGGCTCAACGCACCGGCGCGGCCCGAGAGCCGGATACCGCCGAACAGATAGTGGCCCAACAGGTTTCCGATGAAGGCCAGGAAGGTCGCGACGAACAGGTAGTTCAGGACCATCCGGTAGAACGGCAGGTCGAAGGCGTAGAAGCCCAGATCCTTGCCGAACTGCGGGTCGGTGATCCCGAAGCTGTTGCCGTGCAGGAACAACTGGACGGTCTCCCACTGGCCCAGCGCGAACAACCCGACGAACAAGCCGATGAGCGCGGGGACCCCGAAGCCGACGAGGCGCAGCCGCGCCATCACCGCGGTGCGGTAGGCCGCGACCGGGTCGTTGGGGCCGTTGGTCGGCACGAACACCGGCCGGGTCCGGTAGGCCAGCGCCAGCCCCGCGAACAGGATCGAACCGATCACCAGCGACACGACGAGGAACAGCAGGATCTGGGTGAACAGCACCGTGGTGAAGACCGAGCGGTAGCCGAGTTCGCCGAACCACAGCCAGTCGACGTAGGTGTCGATCAGCCGCGGGCCGATCAACAACAGGAGCACGATCACGGCTCCCAGCGCGATGAGAATTCGGCTACGTCGTGTCAGCTTCGGCATTCGTGCCGCGGGCCGCATACCCACTCGTTGACTCCAGTCCAGTTCCTGTACGTCGTGCTCGACGTGGCCCCAACTCTACGCAACGGCGTTTCGCCGGTGACCTAACAATGGGGGCGTTCGCCACCGGCGGACAAGGTCTTCAACGCGTCGACGGCTTGCGACAGGGTGTCGACCTTGACCAGTTCCATACCGTCCTGCGGCGCGGTCTTGGCCTCTTCGCAGTTGTCGGCGGGCACCAGGAAGATGGTGGCGCCCTCCTCGCGCGCGCTCAGCATCTTGTGGGTGATGCCGCCGATCGAGCCGACCTCGCCGTCTCCGCTGATGGTGCCGCTGCCCGCGACGAACTTCCCGCCGTTGAGGTCGCCGGTGGTCAGCTTGTCGACCACCGCCAGCGAGAACATCAAGCCCGCCGACGGGCCGCCGATCTTTTCGAGGTTGAAGTCGATCGAGAACGGAGCCCACGGCGCGTCGAGCACACCGATGCCGAGGAGACCCTGGTCGCGATCGGGGTGCTTGCCCAGCGTGATGGTGGCGACGCCGGACGGCGCGTCCTTGCGGCGGTAGTCCAGCTTCACGGTGTCGCCGGGCTTGGTGTCCTTCAAGAGGGCCTGGAACTCCTCGAGTGTGGTCACCGGCGTGCCGTTGACGGCGTCGATCGCGTCACCGTCGCGCAGCTTTCCCGCCGACGGGCCCGGATTGTTGACGTTTTCCACCGTCACCGCCATCGGGAACTCCAGAAAATGCAGTGCGGCGTACTCGGCGCTGCGTTCGGAGTTGCGGAAATCGGTGGTGTTGGCCTCGTCGACCTCTTCGCGGGTCTTGTCCGGCGGGTAGACCAGGTCACGTGGGACGAGTTGTTCGCGGCCCGACAGCCACAGCGCCATCGCCTCGCCCAGCCTGAGCTGATCGCGCTGCGACACCGTCGTCATGTTCAGGTGCCCCGAGGTCGGATAGACATCGGTGCCTTCGATCTCGACGACCGGCTTACCGTCGAACTCGCCGAGCGTGTTGAACGTCGGCCCAGGACCCAGGGAGACGAAGGGCACCGTCACCGCCGACACCAGCACGCCGAACACCAGAATCGGCACGAGCGCGACGATCAACGTCAAAGTCCGCCTGTTCACGCCGCCCAATCTAAAGGTTGCACTGCACGCGACCGTGCCCACGACGTCCGTCGGCGGGCCTGTCATCCCGCCGCAACCCGGAAACGGGCGGTCCAGGGCGGGTTCGCTGTCAGCGTGAGGCGCCCACCCACGAGGCCCCGCCCTGGTGGGTACCGTTGGGGGCATGGCTGACGTGCCTTTCGGCTTCTCCGCCGGCGACGACGACCCCGAGCGCGACAAGCGCAAGAAGGATCCCGACTCCGGATCCGGGGGGCCCGGCGACCCGTTCGGCATGGGGTTTCAAGGCGGATCCGAATTCGACATGTCCCAGCTGGGGCAGATCTTCAGCAAGCTCGGCGAGATGTTCAGCGGCGCCGGCAGCGCGATGGCCGGCGGCAAACAATCGGGACCGGTGAACTACGACCTGGCCCGCCAGTTGGCGTCGAGCCAGATCGGTTTCGTCGCGCCAATTCCGGAGAAGACCTCCGCGGCGATCGTCGACGCCGTGCACCTGGCCGAGACCTGGCTCGACGGCGTGACAGCACTTCCCGCGGGCACCAGCAAATCGGTGGCCTGGACGCCGACGGACTGGATCGACAACACCCTCGACAGGTGGAAGCGGCTGTGCGACCCGGTCGCCGAACAGATCTCCACGGTGTGGGTGTCGGCGCTTCCCGAGGAGGCGCGCACCATGGCTGGTCCGCTGCTGTCGATGATGACGCAGATGGGCGGCATGGCGTTCGGCTCACAGCTAGGTCAGGCGCTGGGCAAGCTGTCGCGAGAAGTGTTGACCTCCACCGACATCGGGCTGCCCTTGGGCCCCAAGGGCGTGGCCGCGCTGATGCCCGAGGCGGTCGAGTCGCTGTCGGAGGGTCTCGAGCAGCCGCGTAGCGAGATCCTGACGTTCCTGGCCGCCCGCGAGGCCGCACACCACCGCCTGTTCAGCCACGTGCCATGGCTGGCCAGCCAGCTGCTCAACGCGGTCGAGGCGTTCGCCCGCGGGATGAAGATCGACATGAGCGGCATCGAGGAACTGGCATCCGGCCTCAACCCTGCCGCGCTGACCGACCCGGCTCAGATGGAACAGCTGCTCAACCAGGGCATCTTCGAGCCGAAGGCGACGCCGGAGCAGACCGCGGCGCTCGAGCGGCTGGAAACGCTGCTCGCGCTGATCGAGGGTTGGGTGCAGACCGTCGTCTCCGACGCGCTCGGCGACCGCATCCCCGGCACGTCGGCGCTGGCGGAGATGCTGCGCAGACGCCGCGGCACCGGCGGGCCCGCCGAGCAGACGTTCGCGACCCTGGTCGGCCTGGAGTTGCGTCCGCGCAAGATGCGCGAGGCCGCCGCGTTGTGGGAGAGGTTGACCGAGGCCGTCGGCTCCGACCGCCGCGACGCAGTGTGGCAGCACCCCGACCTGCTGCCCAGCGCAAAGGATCTCGACGAACCGGCCGGGTTCATCGACCGGATGATCGGCGGCGACACCAGCGGGATGGACAGCGCCATCGAGGAGGCGATCGCCGATCTCGAGAAAGACATCCAGAAACCGGAGAACGGCAAGGACGAAGACCGCTAGCTCGGTTCGGGTGTAGTCCGTCGCGCCCAGCGCCACCACGCGCACCCAAATCGCGCCTGTGGATAACCGGCGGTGACCGGCCGCCGGCGTGGCACGCTCGATCGATGACGCGCTATGCGTTGAGCGCCGCGACGCCGGTGCTGCTACGCCCCGACGGTGCCGTGCAGGTGGGCTGGGACCCGCGGCGCGCCGTCGTGATCCGCCCGCCGGCCGGACTGCCCACGGCGACGCTGGCCGACATGCTGCGCCGCCTGCAGTCCGGTGCACGGGTGGCCGACCTTGCGGCGCTCGCCCCCGACGGCGCGGTCGTCAAGAACCTGCTGACGTCGTTGGTCGACGCCGGTGTCGTCACCGCCGCCGCCCGCCGGCGTGGCCGTTCGGCCGCGGTCCGCATTCACGGGCGCGGGCCGTTGTCGGATCTGCTCGCCGCGGCGCTGCGTTGTTCGGGTGCGCGCCTGAGCCTCAGCACCCGTACCGACACCGGTGCGCCGTCGGAGCCGACCGATCTCGTGGTTCTCACCGACTATCTGGTGGCCGATCCGCGTATGGTGCGCGAACTGCATGCGGTCGGGGTCGCGCACCTGCCCGTGCGTGTGCGCGACGGTGTCGGGCTGGTCGGGCCGCTGGTCCTTCCGGGTGTGACGAGTTGTTTGGCCTGCGCGGACCTGCATCGCAGCGACCGGGACGCGGCGTGGCCTGCCGTCGCGGCGCAGCTGCGCCACACCGTCGGCAGCGCCGACCGGGCCACGGTGCTGGCCACCGCGGCGCTGGCGCTCAACCAGGTCGACCGGGTCCTTGCCGCGGTGCAGGGCGGCGTCGACGTCGACGACTCCCCCGAACCGCCGCCGACGCTGGACACCACGTTGGAGTTCGACGTCAATGTGGGTTCGGTGGTGGCGCGGCGGTGGTCGCGGCATCCGCGCTGCGCATGTTGACATCGGCCGTTGGCAAGTCGTTGCGCTGCGGGCAACCGCGTCATGGATGATGGTCTGGTGAGTGAGATCAAGCGGGGCCGGGCCGCGCGCAACGCCAAGCTGGCGAGCTTGCCCGTCGGTATGGCCGGCCGGGCCGCCTTGGGCTTCGGCAAACGATTGACCGGACGGTCGAAAGACGAGGTCAACGCCGAACTGATGGACAAGGCCGCTCAGCAGCTTTTCACCGTGCTCGGCGAGCTCAAGGGCGGCGCGATGAAAGTGGGGCAGGCGCTGTCGGTGATGGAGGCCGCGATCCCCGAGCAGTACGGCAAGCCGTACCGCGAGGCGCTGACCAAGCTGCAGCGGGAAGCCCCGCCGCTGCCCGCCGCCAAGGTGCACCGGGTGCTCAACGCGCAACTGGGCACCAAGTGGCGGGAGCGGTTCGCGTCGTTTGATGACAAGCCAGTGGCGGCGGCCAGCATCGGCCAGGTCCACAAGGCGGTGTGGTCGGACGGCCGCGAGGTCGCGGTCAAGATCCAGTACCCCGGCGCCGACGAGGCGCTGCGGGCCGACCTGAAAACGATGCAGCGCATGGTGGGCGTGCTCAAGCAACTGTCCCCGGGCGCCGACGTCGACAGTGTGGTCAAAGAGCTCATCGAGCGCACCGAGATGGAGCTCGACTACCGGCTGGAGGCCGACAACCAGCGCGCGTTCGCCAAGGCCTACGAAGGCCACCCGCGCTTCGTGGTTCCCCGCATCGTGGCCAGCGCGCCCAAGGTCGTGATCCAGGAGTGGATCGAGGGTGTGCCGATGTCGGTGATCATCCGCGAGGGCACCCAAGAACAACGAGACCTGATGGGCACCAGGCTTTTCGAGCTGACCTACGACGCGCCTCGCCGGCTTGAGATGATGCACGGGGACACCCATCCCGGCAACTTCATGCTGTTGCCCGACGAGAAGATGGGTGTCATCGACTTCGGCGCGGTGGCCCCGATGCCCGGCGGTATTCCGATCGAGATCGGTTTGGCGACGCGCTATGCGCTCAACGACGACTACGACAACCTGCTCACCACGATGCAGAGCATCGGCTTCATCCAGAAGGGTGAGCAGGTGTCCAAGCGCGAGATGGACGACATGATGCGCCAGTACGTCGAACCGCTCGAGGTCGAGGTCTTCCACTACAACCGCAAGTGGCTGCAGCGGATCACGACCGCCAACATGCGCCCCGAGCGCGCCGCAGGCCAGATCAAGGCCGCACGGCAGATGGACATCCCGGCCAAGCTCGCGATTCCGATGCGGGTGATCGCGTCCAACGTCGCGATCGCCTGCCAGCTCGATGCGCACGTTCCGGCCAGAAGGCTTGCCACCGAACTGATTCCGGGCTTCGCCGACGAAGCCGCCTGACGCCCCGCCTCCCCGCGCGCGTCGGATGCGCCCAGCCCGCCCTCGGTACGGATCGTGAATCTGACGACGCATTTCGTGGGTTGAGCGTCGCCAGATTCACAATCGAGCGCGCGCAGGTCGCCCGTGTGCGGCTATGCGGCTGCCGGGTTCCCGACGCCGTTCTTGCGCGGCCGGCCACGTGGGCGCTTGCGCGCGATGACGGTGCCCCGTTCGAGGATCTCGCCGCCCCAAACACCCCACGGCTCTTGCCGTTCCAGCGCTGCGGCCAGGCACTCACGCCGGATCGGGCACTCTGCGCACAGCGCCTTGGCGCGTTCGAGTTCGACGGGATTCTCGGCGAACCACATATCGGGATCGCCCCTGTGACACGGCACCGCCAGCTTCGTCTTCTCTCGGCATGTCCCGAGTGACATGTCCAGTCCTTCCCTGGTCGTGGGTTTCGAATCTTTTCCTTGCTGGATCCGGGACCAGGGCTTTGGCGTGGTGTCCAAAAGACCAAGGCCACGGATCCGACTGCGGGTCCGTGGCCTTCTCGGCGAAATCGTGGGCTTACCTAGGTGGTGCCCCGATCGACGGACGACACAGTCGCGGCGGCGGCGCGGCGCTTGCGCTGCGGGGTGATGGCAGCGGCGGCACCGGCGGGGTGCGCGGCGGCGAACGCGGGATGCGCCGCAGCGGCGGCGACATGGAGGGTCCGCGTCATGCCAGCAACGGCTACGCCGGTGATCGCGTAGTTGCTACCCATGATGTCGGTCCCTCCTTTCGCACAAAAAGACACCCAAGCGGTGTGATGTTGAGGCTAAGCGTAACAGCGGCGGCTGACAATTGATTTTTTGACCAGCGGGTTTGGCGCGATCTTTACGACGTTTGGCCGTGTGTGTCGCCGGCCTGTCCTCGCCCGCCTACCGGGTCCGGCTCTTGACGAGGGCGAGCACATCGGCGCCGTACTGCTCGAGCTTGCGTGCCCCGATGCCCGGGATCGCGACCAGCGCGGCGTCGTCGGTGGGCAGCGTCTCGGCGATCGCGATCAGTGTGTTGTCGGTGAACACCACATACGCCGGCACGCTCATCTCCTTGGAGGTGCGCAATCTCCAGTCCTTGAGGTTGCTGAGCAGCTGCTCGTCGATGTCGGACGGGCAGGTTTCGCAGCGGCGCAACATGATCGCGGCCGGTGCGGTCAACACGCTGTTGCACACCCGACAGCGGGGGGTGGCGCCGCGCGCACGTCGAGGTTTGGTCGTCATGTCGCTGGTGTTCGACGACTGCGGCGCGATGCCGTTGAGGAACCGCGACGGTTTGCGGCTCTGCCGTCCGCCGGGAGCCCGGGCGAGCGCCCAGCTGAGCGCCAAATGCACACGCGCCCTGGTAATTCCGACGTAGAGCAGCCGGCGTTCCTCTTCGACCGCCTCGCTGTCGGGACCGTGTGCGAGGGCGTGGGAAATGGGCAGCGTGCCGTCGGCGAGGCCGACCAGGAACACCGCATCCCACTCCAAGCCCTTCGCCGCGTGCAGCGAGGCGAGCGTGACGCCCTGCACGACCGGAGCGTGGCGCGCGTCGGCGCGCTGGCGCAGTTCGACGAGCAGTGCGCGCAGGTCGAGGGTGGGACGCAGCGCAACTTCCTCGTCGACGAGTTCGGCCAGCGATGTCAGCGCTTCCCATCGTTCCCTCGCCTTGGTGCCCGGCGGCGGCTCGGCGGTGAGCCCGAGCGGTTCGAGCACCGTCCGCACGACCTCGGGTAGGGGTCCGTCGAGGTCGCGTTCGGCCGCGCGCTGCAACGCCACCAGCGACTGGCGGATCTCCTGGCGGCTGAAGAACCCTTCGCCGCCGCGCACCTGGAACGGGACGCCGGCTTCGGTGAGCGCCTCCTCGTAGACCTCCGACTGGGCGTTGATGCGGTAGAGCACCGCGATCTCGGCCGGTTCGGTGCCGGATTCGAGAAGCCGTTTGATGTTCTTGGCCACCGCCTTGGCCTCGGCGACCTCGTCGGGATATTCGGCGAACCTGGGCGCGGGGCCGGGATCGCGCTGCCCGACCAGGTGCAGCTTGCTGCCCGCCATCCGGCCGCGCGCACCGGCGATGACCCGGTTGGCCAGCGACACCACCTGCGGGGTCGAGCGGTAGTCGCGTTCCAGGCGGACCACCGCCGCGTCGGGGAAGCGCCGGGAGAAGTCGAGGAGGTAGCGGGGGGTGGCGCCGGTGAAGGAGTAGATGGTCTGGTTGGCGTCGCCGACGACGGTGAGGTCGTCGCGCTCGCCGAGCCAGGCGTCAAGCACCCGCTGCTGCAGGGGCGTCACGTCCTGGTACTCGTCGACGACGAAGCAGCGGTAGCGATCGCGGAACTCCTGGCCCACCGCGGCGTCGTTCTCGATTGCCGCGGCGGTGTGCAGCAGCAGGTCGTCGAAGTCGAGCAGCGTGGTCCCGTCGCTGCGGGCCTTGAGCGCCTCGTAGCCGGTGTAGACGGCGGCCACCTTCGCCGCGTCGAACGGGATGTCGCGGCCGACCTGTGCGACCGCGTCCGGATAGTCCTCGGGACTGATCAGCGACGCCTTGGCCCACTCGATCTCGCCGGCGAGGTCGCGCACGTCGTCGGTGCTGGTCGACAGCCGGGCCCGGTTGGCGGCTTGGGCCACCACCGCGAATTTGGTGTCGAGGAGTTCCCACGTGGTGTTGCCGACGACGCGGGGCCAGAAGTAAGACAGCTGGCGGCGCGCGGCGGCGTGAAACGTCATCGCCTGCACCGAACCGGTGCCGACGCCGCCGAAGGCCGCGTCGAGCGCACGCAACCGGGCCCGCATCTCACCGGCCGCGCGCTGGGTGAAGGTGACCGCGAGAACCTGCCCGGGAGCGACGTGGCCCGCCGCGACCAGGTGGGCGATGCGCCTGGTGATCGTGCGGGTCTTACCGGTGCCCGCGCCGGCGAGCACGCACACCGGACCGCGCGGGGCGAGCACCGCCTCCCGCTGCTCGTCGTCGAGGTCGTCGACGGTGTCCGGGCGGCTACCCACCGAAGCGACCTCTACCGACATGCGGTCCATCTTGGCAGGGGCCGGTGACAAATGACCGGTATGGCGTCGGGCATGTTCGGTTCATCGGATACGTTGAACGCCTTATGAGCGCAGCACAGACTCCCGTGATCATGTACACCACCACCTGGTGTGGCTACTGCGTGCGTCTGAAGAAGGCGCTGCAGGCCGAGGGCATCGCGTTCGCCGAGGTCGACATCGAGAAGGACCCCGCGGCTGCGGAGTTCGTCGCCAACGCCAACGGCGGCAACCAGACCGTGCCGACGCTGAAGCTGCCCGACGGTTCGACCTTGACGAACCCGACCGCACGTGAGGTCAAGGCGAAGCTCGGCGGCTGAGGGATCAGTCGAGCGCGGCCCAGGACTCGATGATTTCCCGCGCGATCGAGATCGACCCGGGCAGCAGCAGCCGTGACGGCGAGTCGCTGCTCCAGTCGCCGTGGTCGAGGGCCTCGCGGATCTCGGCTCGGGTGAACCAGCTGGCCTCGCCGATTTCGCCGTCGTTGAACGACATCTCCTGCTCGGGGTCGCCGATGGCGTGGAACCCGACCATCAACGACCGCGGAAACGGCCACGGCTGGCTGCCCAGGTAGGTCACGTCGGTGACCGTCAGCCCGATCTCTTCGGAGATCTCGCGGGCCACGCAGGTCTCGAACGACTCACCGGCCTCGACGAAGCCGGCCAGGATCGAGAACAGCCGCTCGGGCCACACCGCCTGGCGGGCCAGCACCGCGCGGTCGTGTCCGTCGTGCACCAGGCAGATGACCGCAGGGTCGATGCGGGGATACTCCTCGCGGCCGTTGAGCGGGTTGACCCGCGCCCACCCCGCCCTGACGGGCTTGGTCGGCGCACCGTCCACGGGGCTGAACCGCGCGCCGTCATGCCAGTTGAGCAACGCCGTTGCGGTGGCGACGAGTTGCGCGCTGACGTCGTCGAACACCTGCCCGGCCCGACGCAGGTCGAGCACCTCGGTTTCGGTGTGGGGGTCCTCCGGTCCCTCGAGCGCACCGCGGATCCCCCACACATGCCTGCCGTCGTTGAGCCGGCCGAGGAAGACCGCGTTCTCCGGCGGCCGATCGCCCAGCTTGGATGCCTCGCCGAGAACGACGCTGCCGTCGGCGATCAGCACCTGGTTGCGGCGGTCGACGCGCAGCACCAGCGCGTCGGGCCATCCGGCCAGAGCGGCGTCGATATCGGTACGCAGGGCGTCGGCGCGGTCGGCGCCGACTCGGGACAGCAGCGGTATGTTGCGGAGACGAAACGGCGTCATCTTTCGGCTGTCACTCGGCATCCGCATTGCGGATGTAGAGCAGCCGATCGCCGGGCTCGACCGTGTCCACCTCCGGTGAGTCGACGCGCAGCAACTCCCCTCCGCGGACGACGCCGAGGACGATGTCGTGCAGGTGTCGTGGGGATCCGCCCACCTCTTTGGGCGTCACCTCCCGCTCGGCGATCGCGAAACCGGCGTCCGGCGTCAGCAGGTCTTCCATGATCTGCACGACGCTGGGGGTCTGGGTGGCGATGCCGAGCAGTCGGCCAGCGGTTTCCGACGATACCACCGTCGAGTCGGCGCCCGATTGCTTGAGCAGGTGCTGGTTGTCGGACTCGCGGGCCGCGGCGATGATCTTGGCCTTGGGTGCCAGTTCGCGCGCGGTCAGGGTGACCAGCACCGCGCTGGCGTCGTCGTCGGTGGCGACGATGATCGACTTCGCGTGCTGGGCGCTGGCCAGGCGCAGGATGTCGGCCTTGGTCGCGTCGCCGTGGACAGTGACCAACCCGGCGCTGCGGGCCCGTTCGAGAGCACCCGCGTTCTCGTCGACGACGACGATGTCGGCGGGTGCGACCTCGTCACCGACCATCGCGGCGACCGCGGTCCTGCCCTTGGTGCCGTAGCCGATGACGACGGTGTGGTTGCGCACTTTGCTCCTCCATCGCTGGATCTTCAATGCCGCGCGCGACTGGCTGGTCAGCGTTTCGACGGTGGTGCCGATGAGAACGATGAGGAAGGCGACACGCAGCGGGGTGACCACCAGGACGTTGATCAACCGGGCTTCGGGGGTGAACGGGGTGATGTCGCCGTAGCCGGTCGTCGACAGCGAGACCGTCGCGTAGTACAGGCAGTCCAGGAACGACAGCTGGTTGTCCTGAACGTCGCGGTAGCCGTCGCGGTCCAGATACACGATGAGCACGGCGGCCATCAGTGCCAGCGTCGCGTAGACGACGCGGCGGATGATCCGCTCGGTCGGGCTGATGAACGGTTCTGGGATCCGCAGGATGTCGACGAGCCGCGAGTCGGGCTGTGTAGTCAGGTCCTGCTCGATAGCGGCGAGCCGGCGCCGCAACCTACCTTTTGCCACGAGGACCCGTTACCGGTCCCGCAGGGGTGTGCACGCCACAATGTAATCATGACCTCTCCCCCGCCCGAACTGCAGCAAATGGCCAGCCCGTCGCGCGCCTACCGGATGGCGGCCGGCCTGCTGGGTATCGGAACGTTGCACTTCGTCGCGCCCAAGCCGTTCGACGACATCATTCCCGCCGAGCTGCCCGGCAGTCCGCGGTTCTACACATACGCCTCGGGCGTCGCCGAGCTCGGGGTGGCGGGCCTGCTGCTGGCGCCGAAGACGCGACGCTTCGGTGCGTTGGCCGCGGTAGCGCTGTTCGTCGCGGTGTTCCCGGGCAACGTCAACATGGTCCGGCTGTGGTGGGACAAGCCGCTGCCGATGCGGTTGGTCGCGATCGCGCGCCTACCGCTGCAGATTCCGATGATCGTCCAGGCCGTGAAGGTCTACCGCGAGTCGTAGGCCTCCCAGGCCGTTAGGCCGCCTCCAGCAGGCCCGCGAGTTCGTCGACGCCGGGCAGCGTCTCGGGGGTGACGGTGACACCGCTGCGCACATAGTGAAACGCCGCCCGCACCGACTCGACCGGACATCCGTGCAGCGCGGCCCACGCCAACCGGTACACCGCGAGCTGAATCGCGTTGTGCTGTAGGGCTTCCGCGGTGCTCGGCGGCTCACCCGTCTTCCAGTCCACCACGGTGGCTCCGCCGTCGTCGTCGACGAACACCGCGTCGATACGTCCCCGGACCACCCGGCCGCCGATCACCATGTCGAACGGCACCTCGACGTCGACCGGGGTGCGCGCCGCCCACGGCGACACCGCGAACGCCGCCTGCAACTCGGCGAGTTCCTCGGCCACGGCGGCGTCATGATCGACCGCACCCGGCAGGTCGTCGAGGTCGAACAACCGCTCGGCGTGATAGAAACGCTGCACCCAGTCGTGAAATGCCGTGCCCAGCAACGCATGTGGATCCGGACGCGTCGGCAGCCTACGGCGCAGCCGCTGCGCGACGGCTTCGGGGTTCTTGCCGAGCTCCACCATGGTGCTGACCGACACCTGTAGAGGAAGCGGAGGCGCCGACGGTTCGACGGCCCGGGTGCGTTCGGCGATGAGCGCGTCGACATCGGCCTCCCACCCTTCTGCGGAGTCGAGGGGTTCGTCATCGTGGGCGTTGGCCATCGCCTCAGCCACAAGCGTCGCCCCGCGCGCCACGTCGGCGCGGCGCACACCCGCAGGATCTGCGGGCCAGACGGCTTCGACCACCTTGTCTCGCAACGGGTTCGGTTCGCCATCGGGTGGGGCGGGCGCCCAGTGTTCGATCACACCGCAGGGCTCGCCCTCGTCGGCGGACTTGTCGATGATGTCTTTGAGCTCGCAGAGGAACTCCGACGGGCCGCGGGCCTTGCTCTCCGAGGCTCCCCAGTGGTGGCCCGACAGGAACAGGGTGTCCTCGGCGCGGGTGAGCGCCACGTAGAGCAAGCGGCGTTCCTCGTCGATGCGGCGCTGTTCGAGGCTTCTCTTGTGCTCGCCGATCACGTCGGACAATCGCTTGCGGTCGTTGACGTCGCTGGTGTCGAGCACCGGGACGCCGTGCTCGGAGAGCGTGGCCCGGTCGCCGCGCAGCAGCGGAGGGAGGTCGCCGGCGTCGGTCAGCCAGGTGCGGGCGGTGCCGGTCGAAGGAAAGACGCGGCCGCTGAGGTGCGGAACGGCGACCACCTGCCATTCGAGTCCCTTCGCCGCGTGGATGGTCATGATCTGCACCCGGTCGGCCGCGACAGACCCTGGGGCCGGGGCCAAACCGTTCTCCACCTCTTCGGCGGCGTCGAGGTAGCCCAGCAGGCTGGTGACATCGGTGCCGGGACGGTCGGCGAAGTCGGCCACCACATCGGCGAACGCGTCGAGATGTTCGGTGCCCGACCAGCCCGCCGTGACGGGGCGGCGCGCGCGTACCTCGGTGTCGATGCCGAGCGCGCGGCGCACCTCCGCGATCAGTTCGGGAAGCGGGTGCGACAGATGCGCCCGTAAAGCGGTCAGCTCGCGGCCCAGCGCGACGATCCGCGCGTACCCCGTCGGCGAATACGCCGCAGACGCACCGGGATCGGTGACCGCTTCGGCGAGGCACGCGGTATCGGCGTCGGGTGCCGCCTGCGCGGCGATGCGTTCGGCGGCCCCGGCGGGGGCGTCGGTTCTGTCGTCGAGTTGTACAGCGCGCCGCCACAGCGCGGTGATGTCGCCGCCGCTCAGCCGCCAGCGTGGCCCGGTGAGGACCCGCATGGTCGCGCTGCCCGCGCTCGGGTCGGCCATCGTCCGCAACATCGCCACCACGTCGGCGACCTCCGGCACACCGAGAAGGCCGGCCAGCCCGACGACTTCGACCGGCACCCCGCGGGCGGTGAGCGCTTCGGCCATCGGCGCGGCGTCGGCGTTTCGGCGCACCAGCACGGCCGTCGTCGGCGCCGACACCCCGTCTTCGCGCGACCGCCCGAAGATGTCGGCGATATGGCCGGCCAGCCACTCCCGTTCGGCTGCAACGTCGTTCAGCAGGGCACACCGGATGGTGCCCAACGGGGCGTCCGGCCTGGGCAGCAGCGAGCGCACCGCCACCGAACGACGCCGCGCCTGCGCCGACACCGCGTTGGCCAGATACAGCGCACGCGGCGGATTGCGCCAGCTCGTGCGCAGTTCCAGGGTGGGCGCCGGCGTGCCGTCCGAACGGGGGAAGTCGGTGGTGAAGCGCGGCAGGTTGGTGGCCGACGCACCGCGCCACCCGTAGATCGACTGGATGGGATCGCCGACCGCGGTCAGCGCGAGGTCGTCGTCGGCTCCGCCGCCGAACAACGACGACAAGGCGACCCGCTGCGCATGCCCGGTGTCCTGGTATTCGTCGAGCAATACCACGCGATACCGCTGGCGCAGTTGCTCACCCACGTGCGGGAAGTTCTCGGCCAGCCTGGCCGCCGAAGCCATCTGCATGCCGAAGTCCATCACCTTGTCGGCCCGCATCCGCTGGTGCAGGGCGTCGATCAGCGGGACCAGCTCGGTGCGCTCGGTTTGGGTGGCCAGCAGCCGCAGAAGCCACTGGCTGGGGCCCCGGTCGCGTTGATACGGACCGGCAGGGAGCGTATGCACCAACCGCTCGAGCTCGACGTGTGTGTCGCGCAACTGGTCGGTGTCGACGAGGTGCTCGGCGAGCTGGCCCGCCAGCCGCAGCACCATCGATGTCACCGCCGCCGGTGTCTTCTCGGTATGCAGTTCGGGGTGCTCGCACACCACGCGTAAGGCCAACTGCCACAGTTCGGTTTCGCTCAGCAGCCGGGTCTCGGGCTCGACCGGCAGCAGCAGGCCGTGCTCTCGCAGCAGGTTACCGGCGAAGGCGTGATACGTGCTGACGGTCGGTGGCTCGTCGGCGAAGGCAGCGCCGTCGAGAAGGCCGGCGCCCGCGAGCCGGGCCAGTCGGGTGCGGACCCGGCGCAGCAGCTGGCCGGCGGCCTTGCGGGTGAAGGTGAGGCCGAGAACCTCGCCGGGGTGCGCGTACCCGTTGGCGACCAGCCACACCACCCGCGCGGCCATCGTCTCGGTCTTGCCCGCGCCGGCGCCGGCGATGACCACCAGAGGCCCGGGCGGGGCGGCGATCACGGCGGCCTGCTCCTCGGTCGGCGCGAAAAGGCCGAGGGCCGCGGCGAGTTCGTGTGGACTGTATCGCGCGGTCATGGCTGTCCTCCGGTCCCGGCCTGGGCGGGACACATCGTGCGGACGGGACAATGGCTGCATCCGTCGTTGATCCGCGCGACGAACTCCGGGCCCTGGGTGGCCGCCGCTGCCGCGCGCACCGTGTCGCGCCACTCGGTGCACTTCTCCGGGGTCAGCGCGTCCTGAGTGCGCTCGGTAGGCCCCGATGCGCAGGTTTTGCCGAGATAGACCAAGCGGCCACCACCCGGAGAGTCCCCTTGTCCCAGCAGACCTTCCGCGATGGCCAGCTGATACATCGCCAACTGGGCGTGGTTCTGCGCGTCATCCTTGGTCACCGGGCTCTTGCCGGTCTTGAGGTCGACCACGACGAGCCGGCCCTCGCTGTCGCGTTCGAGGCGGTCGACACGTCCGCGCACACGCACGTCGGGCCCACCGTCGTCACCCTCGATCACGACACCGTCGACACCGACCTCGCTGCCCACCTCGGTGAGCTGGCCGCGGGTCTGCGCGCGCCACTGCTCAAACGTCGCCAACATCGCACGATGCCTGTCGAGTTCGTTGTCGGCGTACCACCGCGACTCGAACGGCAGCTTGGGCCAGATCTTTTCGAGCTCGTTGACCATCTGGCTTTCGGTGCGCCCCGGATCGGCGACGAGGGCGTGCATCAACGAGCCGACCGCCGAGCGCACATCGCGACCGTCGGAGCCGCCGTGCCGCTCCAGCAGCCAGCGCAATGGGCAGTCGGCGAGCATCTGCAGCGTCGACGGCGACAATGTCACGGTGTGCCCGTCACCGCTCCACAATGGCTCCTCGCTGGACAGCGGAGTCATCGACTGCCACTGCGCCGGGTCGGCACCGGGCACGCCGGCGGCCGCCAGCCGCGCCAGCAGTGTTGCCGCGCAAGCCCTTACGGTGTCATCGACCGCATCATCGGACGCGCACACCACGGCGCGCAGTCGGCCGACCAACGCTGCGGGGGCAAGTACGCGCGGTGCGCTGACCGGCTCGGTGAGCTCACAATCGCGGTCGTCCGATAATGCGGCCAACTCGTAGCAGAACGCCGACGGGAGCAGCGACTCGTCACCGCTATCGCTGTCGACTGCCGTCACCAGAAGACGGCTGCGGGCACGACCCATCGCGGCGATGAGCAACCGGCGTTCCTCCGCCAACAGCGGCGCCCGGGTCGACACCCTTGCAGCGTCCTGGGTGACGCCGTCGAGCAGGTCGACGAGCTGCTGGGTGGCCAACACCCCGCCACGCGGAACGGTGTTGGGCCACAGGCCTTCCTGCACACCGGCGATGACGACGAACTCCCAGTCGCGGCCCATCGCGGCGTGGGCGCTGAGCACGGCGACCGCTTCGGCATCCACGCGCTCGTCGCGGGCGGGCGACCCGTGACCGGCGACATGGTCGAGCAACCCGCGCAGCGTCGCGCCCGCGGTGCGGTTCACGTACTGCTCGGCGACGTCGAAGAGCGCGGTGACGGCGTCGAGGTCCCGGTCGGCCTGTGCGCCGGACACACCGCCGCGTTCGCTCGCGGCCAGCCAGCGTCGTTGCAGCCCGCAGCGCTGCCAGGCCTGCCACAGCGTGTAGCGCGGATCGGCGCCCGACTCGGCACTGCGCCGGGCCGCCACCAGCACCTTGCGCACGCGATCCAGGGGCCGGCCCAGGTTCTCGGGCAATCCGTCGACCCCGTGCTCCACCGCCTCGACCAGCAGATCGCCGAAGTCTCGTGGCGGTTGCGAGCCGTCGATGCGTCGCAGCGCGCGCCGGAGTTGGCGCAGCGACACCGGATCGACGCGGCCGATCGGTCCCGTCACAAGCGACACCGCCTGCTCGGCGTCGAGTCCCTGCGACGTTGCCGCCAGCACGGTGAGCAGCGCCTGCACGGCGGGTTGGTCGCCGAGCGGTGTCGCGGGCAACGACGTGTCCACCGGGACTCCGGCCGCGGCCAGTGTGCGGGCCAACGCCGCACCGAGGCGGGGCATCGAACGCACGACGACGGCCATCTGGGACCACGGGACGCCGTCGACGAGGTGCGCCCGTCGCAGCGCGTCGGTGATCATCGCCGACTCCGCGTGCGGAGAGGCGGCGATGCGCACGGCCAGTGCGCCTGTTGGGCCGGGCGCCCCGGTCAGCACGCGCCCCTCGTCGGCACCGGGCAGTCGTCGTGCGACGTCGGTGATGGCCCCGGCGATCGCGGGTGCGCAGCGGTGCGACCCGGTCAGCACGATCGCCGGCTCGTCACCGCGCAGCAGCGCCGGGTCGGCGCCACGATAGCCGAAGATCGCCTGATTGGGATCACCTGCGAACACAGCGGTTTCGGCGCCCTGAGCCAGCACCCGGACCAAAAGCGCCGCCTGCGGATCGAGCTGCTGCGCATCGTCGACCAGGAGGATCTTGACGCGGCCACGTTCAGCGGCCAGCAGCTCGCCGTCGGTGCCCAACGCCTCCAGCGCCGCCCCGACCAGTTCGGCCGCTCCCAGTGCGGGGATGGTGGCCTGCGGTGCCGCCATGCCGACGGCCGAACGCAACAGCATGATCTGCTCGTAGGCCTGGGCGAACTGGCCGGCCGCGAGCCACTCCGCCCTGCCCGAGCGCCGCCCGATGCGCTGCAGTTCAACGGGATCGACCCCGCGTTCGGCGCAGCGGGCCAGCAGGTCTCGCAGCTCGTTGGCGAAGCCGACCGTGCTCAACGCCGGGCGCAGATGGGGCGGCCATGCCGTCGCCGCGCGGTCGCCGTCCTCGATGTCGCCGGCGAGCAGCTCCCGGATGATCCCGTCCTGTTCGGCGCTGGTGATCAGCCGCGGCGGCGGATCGCCGTTGCGCTGAGCGGCCAGCCGCAGCACCGCGAACGCATACGAGTGCACGGTGCGCACCAGCGGTTCGCGCACGACTGTGCGGGTGCCGGCCTGTAACAGCGCCGAGGTGACGCGCGCCCGCACCTGCGCGCCGAGGCGTGCCGAACCGGTCAGCAGCAGAACCGATTCCGGATCAACGCCGGCGGCGATGTGCGCGACCGCCGTCTGGATCAGCAGCGAGCTCTTACCGGTGCCGGGCCCGCCGATCACGCGGAAAACGCCGCGCGTGCCGGGATCGGTGAGCGCGTTCGGCGTGAGGTCGGTGTGCGGTGCGGACATGTGGGCATGACACCACGGGGGTCCGACAAGTGGCCGTCACCCGAGGCTGGCAGCATCGATAGCCGTGACCGAACTCCTGCACGTTCACCGCTACGGGCCTGCCGGGCCCGCACAAGTGTTGGCGATCCACGGCCTGACCGGGCACGGGCAGCGATGGCAGACGCTGGCCACACGCCACCTGCACGAGTACGCGGTCGTCGCACCAGACCTCATCGGGCACGGCCGCGCATCCTGGGCGGCGCCGTGGTCGATCGACTCGAACGTCGCGGCGCTGGCCGCGCTGCTCGAGGGTCCCGCGGTGGTGGTCGGCCACTCCTTCGGTGGAGCGGTTGCGCTGAATCTGGCTGCCGCCCGGCCAGACCTGGTGTCGCGGATGATCCTGCTGGACCCGGCCGTCGGCCTGGACGGCGACTGGATGCGCCGAATCGCCGACGACATGTTCGCATCCCCCGACTACACCGACCGCGCCGAGGCGCGCGCCGAAAAGGCGAACGGCTCATGGGGTGAGGTCGAGTCGGCCGAGCTGGATCGCGAGCTCGACGAGCATCTGATCGATCTGCCGTCCGGACGGGTCGGCTGGCGGATCAGCATCCCGGCGATGATGTCGTACTGGAGCGAGCTCGCTCGCCCGGTCACGTTGCCTCCCAGAGGTATTCCCACGACACTCGTGCGGGCAGCACGCACCGAACCACCGTATGCGACCGACGACATCGTCACGGCTCTGGCGCAGCGCCTCGGCGCGGACTTCACGTTGCTGGAGTGGGACTGCGACCACATGGTTGCGCAGGCCAAGCCCGCCGAGACGGCGGCGTTGATCCGCGAGCAGCTCGGCTCCTAGGGATGGCGCCGGTCACCGACGAGCAGGTGGAGGCCGTGCGCGCGCTTGTCGCCGCGATCCCGCCGGGCCGGGTGTCGACCTACGGCGACATCGCCGATGCCGCCGGGCTTTCCAGCCCGCGCATCGTCGGCTGGATCATGCGCACCGACTCGTCGGACCTGCCGTGGCACCGGGTGATTCGCGCGTCCGGTCGCCCCGCGCCGCACCTGAGCACTCGACAGCTCGAACGACTGCGCGCCGAGGGTGTGCTTGCCGACGACGGCCGGGTGAACCTGCGCGCCGTGCGCCACGAATTCTGAAGGTGTCGAGTGTGGGGTCGACGCACGCTCCGAGCGCCGCGCGCGTGCGGGTAACCCACGTTCGGCGGGGCGACGCTTAGAGCACCAGGCGGACCAGAGCCGCCGTCCGCGCGAGACCGGGGAACGCGGCGGCCGTCGACCGCGGATGAAGGGCGTGCACGGCGATGCGGAACATCAACGCGCGCAACAACATCTGCGACCACTCGGGAAGCGGACTCCAGCGCTCGATCAGCCCGTCGTCGGCCTCGCCCCAGGACAGCGCGTCCACCACGACGACACCGGCGGCCCACGACGCCGGCCGCCAGTACGGGATGATGTCGGTGATCCCGGGTGCGGCGGTGCCCGCGAAAAGCACTGTGCCGTAGAGGTCGCCGTGGACCAGTTGGCTGGGGCTCTTCGTCGGCTTACGCAGGGTGGCAAGCTGATTGAGCAACTCGATCGAGCGTTGCCCGTCGGCCGACCCCGGCGACACCTTGGCACCCGGCGGCAACGAATGCAGCGGCCGTTCCTCCCAGGCGGCGCGGTCGGCCGCGATGAACACGTCCACGTCAGCCCACGGCGCGACCGGCGGCTGCGTCAGAAACCTCGGGCGTTCGAGTTTGGCCGTCGCCTCATGGAGTCGCACCGCGGCCGAGACCACCTCGTCGTGGCGGGGTTCCGGCGTCCCGGCGACAAAGGTGTCCGCGCGCCACCCGGCCACCACATACCGCCCGTCCGTCGAACGCACCGGACGCGCCAGGCGCACCCCGTCGACGAACAACGTCTCGCGGACCTTGGCCGACCATGCGGCGCGGGCGTGGTCGGCGACCATCGACACCACCACTTCGCCACAGCGCCAGCCGCCCTCCCAGCCCGGCCCGAGTGCAACGGGCTCAACACCGGTCAGGCCGAACGCGGCCAGCACATGATCCGGTGGCCGTTCGACAGTCACCACCTCAGCGTAAGCGGAGTTTCGGCAAACCAGCCGTTAGTACATCACCATGTCGGGTTCGAGTTGTTTACCCCACGCGACGATCCCGCCTTGCACATGCATCGCGTCGGAGAACCCGGCGTTCTTCGCGATCGCCAGCACCTCGGCAGAGCGCACACCGGTCTTGCAGTAGAACACCGGCGTCCGGTCGGTCGGCAACTTGGCCAGCGCCTCGCCGGATTCGAAGGCGCCCTTGGGGATCAGCTCGGCGCCCTGAATGCGGTTGATGTCCCACTCGACCTGTTCGCGCACGTCGATCAGCGCCAACGGCTTGCCCGAATCGAGCAGCTCCTTGAGTTCGCGAGGGGTGATGGTCGCGTCGGCGGCGGCCTCGGCGGCGGCGTCGGACACCACGCCGCAGAACTCCTCGTAGTCGATCAGCTCGGTGATCTTCGGGGTCGACGGGTCCTTGCGGATCTTGATCGTGCGGTAGGTCATGTCGAGCGCGTCGTAGACCATAAGGCGGCCCAGCAGCGTTTCGCCGATGCCGGTGATCAGCTTGATGGCCTCGGTGCCCATCACCGATGCCACCGAGGCGCACAAGATGCCGAGCACCCCGCCCTCCGCGCACGAGGGCACCATTCCCGGCGGCGGCGGCTCGGGGTACAGGTCGCGGTAGTTCAGGCCTCGTTCATTGCCGCCCTCGTCGGCCGGGGCGTCTTCCCAGAACACGGAGATCTGGCCCTCGAACCGGTAGATCGACCCCCACACGTACGGCTTGTGGGCCAGCACGGCGGCGTCGTTGACCAGGTAGCGCGTCGCGAAGTTGTCGGTGCCGTCCAGGATCAGGTCGTACTGCTCGAACAGCTCGACGGCGTTCTCGGGTTCGAGCCGGAACTGGTGCAGCCGCACGTCGACCAGCGGGTTGATGTCGAGAATCGAGTCACGCGCGCTTTCGGCCTTCGACCGGCCGATGTCGGACTGGCCGTGAATGATCTGGCGCTGCAGGTTGGACTCGTCGACCACGTCGAACTCGACGATCCCGATCGTGCCGACACCCGCGGCGGCCAGGTACAGCAGCGTCGGCGAACCCAGCCCGCCGGCGCCGATGACCAGTACGCGGGCGTTCTTCAGCCGCTTCTGCCCGTCCAGGCCCAGGTCGGGAATGATGAGGTGACGGCTGTAGCGCGCCACTTCTTCGCGGGTGAGTTCGGCCGCCGGTTCTACCAGCGGCGGCAACGGTGTCGACACCGTGTTTCTCCTTGATCCACCTATTCAACGTCTATGACCATCACAGCAGTTACGACATTCAACAGCAACGAGCGGCGATCGCTTCCCCCAGGACCGTGGCCGCTCACCGTGGGCGAGCGACCGCTGTTGTACGCCCACGCACGGCGTGTCGCTGCACAGACACGGTCACTCGCGGCAGGGGGGAAGGAACTCAGGCGATCGGGTACGGCCAGGGGTTCGGTTTGCAGGTGTGATTGTCGGGCTGGACCGACTGCGGGTCGAAGCGCGCGGCGTCGTTGTTGTTGGTCGAGAAGGTCTGCTGCATCATGACCGGCGCGAGTTGGTCGTTGCCCCCGCACGGCTCGTGCCGTTGGTAACCGATCGCGTGGCCGACCTCGTGGTTGATCAGGTACTGCCGATACGAGCCGACGTCACCCTGGAACGGCACCGCACCGCGCACCCAGCGCGCCTCGTTGATGAACACGCGCGGCTGCCCGTCCCGGTAGGCCGGGTTGTAGCAGGACGCCTCCAGCTGGATGTCGTAGCCGCAGCCCTCGCGCACGGTCATCGGCGTGCTCAACGACACCCGGAAGTCCGGTTCGATTCCTGACGTCCCGTCGATGCGGGTGAAGGCGAACTGCGGATTGTGGGTCCAGCTCTTGGGGTTGGCGAGCGTCTCGGTGACCATGCGGGCGAACGCCTCGTCGCCGCCGAATGTCGTGGTGTCGATGCCGTCCTCGACCTCGACGGTGTAGGTGAAAACCTTCGCGGTGCCCTGGCCGACCTGCGAGGTCGCCCCGGGCACGACGTGCCACGTCTTGGCGCCGGCCTCGGTGAACGGGCCACCCTGGGGCAGTATTCCGGTCGGCAGGTCCGCGTCGAACTGGGTCAACCCCTTGGGCGGGGCACCGATGATCGCGGTGCTGGCCACGCCGATGGTCGGTGGGCCCTGCACCGGACCCTCGGCCTGCTTGGGTGCGGGCGCGCCGGTGCCGGTGATGGTCTGGTAGACGACGACCGCGGTCAACACGATCAGGACGGGCAACGCATAGGCCCGCCAGCCGTAAGTGGAGACGAAGCGACCGAGCCACGACTGCTTGCGGAAGCCGCGGTGCTCATCGCGATTGGACCTCACCCGTCCCGAGCTCTCGGCGAGCGGATCGCGTTGGGCGCGCAACGGCTCGCGCCATTCATTGCGCAGCGCGGGCACGCGAACACCCCCGCCGGGTTCGGGACCCATCTGTCCTCCTCGCGTACGGGAGTCGTAGGTCACCGCAACAGGATGACACAGGCCGACGTCCTCATACTTTCGGCGCGCCATCGACCACCTCGAACGCTGTGATCCGCGCCTCACCTGCATGCTTTATCAACGGTAGTAAGGTCATTGCGATAACCGGTGCCCGTCGACGCAGATGAAGGATGTGATGAGCGATCTCGCCAACACCGCCGCGAGGAGAGGCGCGCAGCCGGGCGGCGAAGTGTTGAATCGGCGCGGCGGCAGGCTGCCGCGCGATGAGCGTCGAGGGCAGCTACTGGTCGCTGCCAGCGAGGTTTTCGTCGACCGCGGCTACCACGCGGCAGGTATGGATGAGATCGCCGAGCGCGCCGGGGTCAGCAAACCCGTTTTGTACCAACATTTCTCGTCCAAGTTGGAGCTCTACCTGGCGGTGCTTGCCAAGCATGTGGAGAACCTCGTCTCCGGTGTGCGCCAGGCGCTGCGCACGACCACCGACAACCGGCAGCGGTTGCGCGCGGCGGTCCAGGCGTTCTTCGACTTCATCGAGCACGACGGCCAGGGCTACCGGTTGATCTTCGAGAACGACTACGTCAACGAACCGCAGGTCGCCGCGCAGGTGAAGGTGGCCACCGAGGCGTGCACCGACGCGGTGTTCGACCTGATCAGCCGCGACTCCGGGCTCGAGGCGCACCGGGCCAGGATGATCGCGGTCGGCCTGGTCGCCATCAGCGTCGACTCCGCACGCTACTGGCTCAACAACGACCGCCCGATCTCCAAGGACGACGCGGTCGAGGGCACGGTCCAGTTCGCTTGGGGCGGACTGTCACACGTGCCGCTTACCCGGTCTTAGATCCGATCCCGACCCCGAAGCCGACGCGTCGGACATCGGCAGCGCCGATCTCCACGTAGGCGATCTTGGACGTCTGCACGAGGAAGCGCCGGCCCTTCTCGTCGGTCAGGGCCAGCACACCCGAATCCTTGGCCAGCGCCTCGGTGAACAACTGCTCCACCTCGCTGGGTGTCTGCGCGCTGTTGAAGCTCAACTCGCGCGGGCTGTCCGTGACACCGATCTTGACCTCCACGCCGTGGGCCCCTTTCGTTTTCGAAGAACTTGAGCCAAGGCTAGTGGACGACCCGCCGACCGACCGCACCACGCCGGTGAGTTCGCGGTCGGCGAAGCGCCGAGACCTACGGCGACCGAACCGAGTCCGGACCGTAACCAACACACCAGCCGCTGAACCTCATCTGTCACTTCTGCCTCGATAGCATCAGGCGCGGCAAGATCTTCTACGCTCGAGACGACACCGGGAAAACCCACATGAACAGGTCTTACACCGCGCACTCACCGTATTCGCTGGCCCCGACGGAGCGGATTCCCAGCTACTCCGATTACTCGGAGCCGCCTGTCGAAGACTTCGACTACGACTACCCCGGGTCGCCCGAGTTCGAGGACTACGACGACTACGAGCAGTCATACGACGAGGAGAGCATCGACCGGCGCTGGATGTGGGTCGCCGGCGTGGCCGGGGTGATCCTGTTCATCGCGATCGGCACCACCGGCATCATCCTCGGCGGCGGCGACAGCGGTTCGGTGTCGGCCACCGCGACGTCGGACGCGCCGGCGCCGTCGAGCGCTCCCGCCACCACCGCGCCGAACGCGGGAACGGCTGCGCCCATCGTCCCCTCGCTGCCGCCGGAGACCGTCACGACGGTTACCCCGAGCGCCGAGACGACCCCACCACCCGCACCGAGCACGACGGCGCAGGCAGCCGTTCCGCCGCCCGCACCGCCGTCACCGCGCACCGTGACCTACCGGGTGACGGGTAACCGCCAGCTGCTCGACCTGGTGACCGTGATCTACACCGACGGACAGGGCGCGCTGCGCACCGACGTCAACGTCGCGCTGCCCTGGGTCAAGCAGGTGGTCCTCGACCCGGGTGTGGAGCTGAAATCGGTCACCGCGACCAGCGTCGGCGGTCAGCTGAACTGCAGCATCCTCGACGCCGCGGGCACGCTGATCGCCGCGCAGAACAACAACTCGATGATCGCCACCTGCACCCAGTAGGTCAGGCGAGGCCCAGTTCCTCCATCCGGGAGGCGTGTGTCCGCTGGAGCCGGTCGAAGAACTCGGTCATCTGGGTCAGACCTTCACCGCTGGCCAGGACCAGGTCGACGAGCTCGTCGTGATCGGCCATCACGAACTGCGCCTGGGTGATGGCCTCACCCAGGAGCCGCCGCGACCACAGCGCCAGCCGGTGGCGCTGCCGGTCGCTGGCCGTCACCGCCGCGCGCACCTCGGCGACGACGAACTGGGAGTGGCCGGTCTCCGACAGGACCGCGCGCACCACGTCGGCGACCTCGTCGGGCAGGGCGTGGGCGATCTCGAGGTAGAAGTCGGCCGCAAGGGCGTCACCGACATAGGTCTTCACCAGTGCCTCAAGCCAGGTGCTCGGGGTGGTCAACCGGTGGTAATTCTCAAGGGCGGACGCGTATTTCGTCATCGCTGGCACGACGTCGACTCCGCGGTGCTCGAGCGCGTCGCGCAACACCTCGTAGTGGTTCATCTCCGCGGCCGCCATACTCGCCATGTTGATGCGCCCCCGAAGGTTCGGCGCCATGCGCGCTTCGTCGGTGAGGCGGTAGAACGCCGCCACCTCGCCATAGGCCAGCAGCGCGAAAAGCTCGTTTACGCCGGGATGGTCGGCCGACACATCCGAGGTCGCCGAGTCGGTCTGCCCGGGTGCCGGAGGCGTCGTGTTCATGGGCCCAACAATAAACGCCGACGGCGGGTGGCTCGTCGAGCGAGCGCCGCCAGGTACGATGGGTGCGGGCGGTGGCATTTTCAAGGCGTCTGCAAGACATTTGTAGAGCCCGCCGCGACCCAAAGAAATGTGCGTGCACGCAGTCGGTCCGCCTACCTCAGTGCAGGGCCTTGGTCTTCACGGGCCAGCTTTTGTCGAACTCGTGCGCGCGTGGAAGCCATGAGGACGACAATTGAAAGGCCTCGTTTTCGCGTATGACGCATCTCAATCCCACCTTTGCTGAACTGGGAGTTCGCGACGAAATCGTTCGCGCTCTCGCCGAGGACGGCAAGCAGCATCCATTCGCCATCCAAGAGCTGACCATGCCGATGGCATTGGCCGGCGACGACCTGATCGGCCAGGCCCGCACCGGCATGGGCAAGACGCTGGCGTTCGGCGTTCCCCTGCTCCAGCGGATCACCACTGACCCCGACCGCCCCCTGACGGGCGTCCCACGGGCCTTGGTGGTCGTACCCACCCGCGAACTGTGTCTGCAGGTGTACGGCGACCTGGCGGCCGCCGCGAAGTACCTCACCGTCGGCGACCGCAAGCTGTCGGTCACGTCGATCTACGGTGGTCGGCCCTACGAAGGACAGATCGAGGCGCTCGAGAAGGGCGTCGACGTGGTCGTCGGCACACCGGGCCGGCTGCTCGACCTTGCCCAGCAAGGGCACCTGAAGCTGGGCGGACTGTCGATGCTGGTGCTCGACGAGGCCGACGAGATGCTCGACCTGGGCTTTTTGCCTGACATCGAGCGGATCCTGCGCCAGATCCCCGACAGCAGGCAGTCGATGCTGTTCTCGGCGACGATGCCGGATCCGATCATCACGCTGGCCCGGACCTTCATGAACCAGCCGACGCACATCCGCGCCGAGGCCCCGCATTCGGCGGCCACCCACGACACCACCGAGCAGTTCGCCTACCGCGCGCATGCCCTGGACAAGGTGGAGATGGTCGCCCGCATCCTTCAGGCCGAGGGTCGGGGCGCGACGATGATCTTCACCCGCACCAAGCGCACCGCACAGAAGGTCTCCGACGAACTCGCCGAGCGCGGCTTCAAGGTCGGCGCGGTGCACGGCGACCTTGGACAGGGCGCGCGCGAGAAGGCGCTCAAGGCGTTCCGCACCGGCGAGATCGACGTACTCGTCGCCACCGACGTCGCCGCGCGCGGCATCGACATCGACGACGTCACCCACGTCATCAACTACCAGATCCCCGAGGACGAGCAGGCCTACGTGCACCGCATCGGCCGCACCGGGCGCGCCGGCAAGACCGGTGTCGCGGTGACCCTCGTCGACTGGGACGAGCTGGCGCGCTGGACGATGATCGACAAGGCGCTGAATCTCGGCTGCCCCGATCCCGCCGAGACGTATTCGAGCTCACCGCACCTCTACAGCGAACTGGGCATTCCCGCCGATGCCTCCGGCACCGTCGGCGAGCCCGTGAAGGTGCAGAGCAGCAGGCGCGCCCAGGCCGAAAAGTCCGATGACCGCCCCGCGCGCAACCGCAACCGCACGCGTCGCCGCACCCGCGGCGGCAAGTCGGTCACCGGTCACCCCGAGGCGTCCCCGACGTCGTCCGATCAGGATTCCGGCGAGACGGGCGAAGGGTCCGGCGACACAGCTCCCGCCAAGCGCAGGCGCAGGCGCCGACCCCGCAAGGCTCCGGCCAGCACCGGCTAACCCACCGCCTCCCCGCGATGGTCAAACCCGAACGCCGCACGCGCACCGATGTGATGGTGGCGCTGGCGATTGGCGTCGTGGTCGCGGTGACGGCCGGGCTGGTGTGGTGGACCAGCGACGCGCGGGCCACGATCAGCAGGCCCGCCGACGGCCCGGTTCCGGCACTGACCCCCGCCAAGGCGGTTCCGCAGTCGCTGCGGCAGCTGTGGAGCGCACCCAGCGGGGCCACCACGATGCCGTTGGTCGTCGGCGGCGCGGCGGTGACCGGCGACGGACGGGCCGTGGAGGGCCGCGACCCCGCGACCGGGACCACGCTGTGGAGTTACGAACGTGATCTCGACCTGTGCGGGGTCAGCTACGTCTACCAGTACGCGGTCGCGGTCTACCCCGACACCCGCGGCTGTGGCCAGGTCAGCACGATCGACGCCAAGACCGGCATGCGCGGTCCGGCGCGGTCGTCCTACGCCGACCCCTCGGTGACCCTGTCGTCGGATGGCACCGCGGTGCTCTCGGCGGGTGAGAACCGGCTTGAGTTGTGGCGTTCCGACATGGTCCGAATGCTGAGCTACGGCGCCCTGGACGCGCGCATCAAGCCGGATGTCCCCTCGCAGCCGCTGTGCCGGCTGGTGTCCGCACAAGCGAGTTCGAGCGCGGTGTCGGTGCTCGAGGCGTGCCCGCGGCAGCCCGATCTGCGCCTGACGCTGCTGCGGCCCTCCGATGAGGAGGACACCCCGGAGTTGAGGTATGTCCAGCAACCGGGTGTCGCGCCGGATTCAGGCGCACGCGTGGTGGCCGTGGCCGACACGATGACCGCGGTCTATGTGCCCACACCCAAGCCCGTGGTCAACATCGTCGACGAGACGGGCGCGACGGTCGCCAGCACCCCGGTGCCAAGCCCGCCGTCGCCGCAGGCCACGATGTCGCGGGCAGGCGACCTGATCACGTGGTGGACCGGTGACAGCGTAATGGTGTTCTCCGCCAACGGATTGGAATACCGCTACACCGTCACGCCCGAGGGCCGGAACAAGCCGCTGGGGCCGGCGACGATCATGGCGGGGCGGTTGCTGGTCCCCGTCACCGACGGCTACGACGTGTTCGACCCCACGACCGGGCAGGGCGAACGCCACATTCCGCTGACACGGCCGCCGAGCGCGGCGCCGGTGGTGCCCGCGGTGGCCGGCTCGATGGTGATCGAACAGCGCGGCGCGGAACTGGTGGCGCTCGGCCAGTCGTGACTTGGGTGCGCTACCAGTCGCGCAGCGATCGGTAGTGCACCGAAATCGCTATATCTCGGGGGCGAACGTCGGCATCGGTTTGCCGTTCTTCCAGTGCTTGAGCAGCGCGGTGGCCAGCTCGCGGTAGGCGGCGGCACCCTTGTTCTTGCGGCTGGCCAACACCGACGCGCCCGAGGCGCTGGCTTCGGCGAACCGGACGGTGCGCGGAATCGGCGGCGCCAGCACCGGCAGGTCGTAGCGGTCGGCGACGTCGAGCAGCACGTCGCGGCTGTGGGTCGTCCGTGAGTCGTACAGGGTCGGCAACGCACCCATCAGCTTGAGGTCGGCGTTCGTGATCGCCTGGACATCGGCGATGGTGCGCAGGAACTGCCCGACGCCGCGGTGCGCCAACGTCTCGCATTGCAGCGGCACGATCACCTCGTCGGCGGCGGTCAACCCGTTGAGCGTGAGCACGCCGAGCGAGGGCGGACAGTCGATGAGCACGACGTCGTAGTCGGACCGGCCCGATGAAGACGACGCCCCAGCCCCTCGGCCTGATGTCGCCGGCGTTCCGGCTCCGACGCCGAGCTTGGCCAGCGCCCTCTTGAGCGCGTACTCGCGCCCGGCGCGCATCAACAGCATGGCCTCGGCCCCCGCCAGGTCGATGTTGGCGGGCAGCAGTGTCATCCCCTCGGGCGTCTCCAGCAGGGCGACGTCGGGTTCGACCTCGCCGAGCAGCACTTCGTGGATAGACACCGCCAGCTTGTCCGGGTCGTGGCCCAGGGAGAACGTCAGGGACCCCTGCGGGTCGAGGTCCACGAGCAGGACCCGCTTACCCGTCTCCTGAATCGCCGCACCCAACGACGCCACCGTCGTCGTCTTGGCTACCCCACCCTTTTGATTGGCGACCGCAAGTACTCGCGTCACGGTGCCCATCGTTGCATGGCTCGGGACACCGCGACCGACCGTGCGGCAGAATCAGTGAGCGTGGCCCTTCTGGAGCACCGCCTGATCCTGCTTCGTCATGGCGAAACGGAGTGGTCGAGAAGCGGTCGGCACACCAGCCACACCGATCTCGAACTGACCGCGGCCGGCGTGGAACGCGCCAAGCTGGCCGCCGAAGCGCTGGCCGAACTCGAACTGGACAACCCGCTGGTGCTGTCCAGCCCATTGCGGCGCGCGGTGCAGACCGCCGAACTGGCCGGGCTGAACATCGACGAGGTGTCGCCGCTTCTGCGGGAATGGGACTACGGCCGCTACGAGGGGCTGACGACGCCCGAGATCCGCCAAACCGTCCCCGACTGGCTGATCTGGACGCACGGCGCCGACGGCGGCGAGAGCGTGGAGACGGTCACGCAGCGCGCCGACAGCGCCCTGGAGTCGGCGCTGAGCAACATGACGTCGCGCGACGTCGTATTCGTGGGCCACGCGCACTTCTCCCGCTCGATGATCGCGCGGTGGGTCGAACTGCCGGTGTCCGACGGGATCCGGTTCGCGATGGCGGCCGCGTCGCTGGCCGTCCTCGGATTCGAGCACGCCATGCGCCAGATCATCGCGCAGGGACTGACCGGCCATCAGGATCCGTGTAAACCACGGTGACCCGCGAACCGTCCTTCGTCCTGGCCTCCCGCGGCGCCGTCGTCGCGGAGGGAGTGCACACCGCGTTCCCGAAGGTCGCCGAGGCGCGAGCCGCGCTGGCATCGCACAGCGCCCCGATCATCGTGGGGGCGTTGCCTTTCGACATGACCAAACCGGCGGCGCTGATCCGCCCGCAGAGCGTCCAGTTCCTCGACGCGCTGCCGGACTGGCCGCTACGTCCGATGCCCGGCGTACAGATAGCCGAGGCGCTGCCGGATCCCGACGAACACCGCGCGCGGGTCGCCAGCGCCGTCGACCGGCTCAACAGCCCGTCGAGCGGACTGCACAAGGTCGTGCTCGCCAGGGCCCTTCGGCTGGCCGCCGACGGACCGCTGGACGCGCGCACCGTCCTGCACCGGCTCGTCAGCGCCGATCCCGCGGCCAACGGGTACCTCGCCGATCTGACCGCCGCGGGCGGCGGTTACTCCGGAAGCGTGCTGGTGGGCGCAAGCCCCGAGCTGCTGGTGGCCCGCCGCGGCGATCAGGTGGTCTGCGCACCGTTCGCTGGTTCGGCTCCGCGCTCCCCCGACCCCGACACCGACGAGGCGAACGGCGCCGCGCTGGCCGCCTCAGCGAAGAACCTTCGCGAGCACCAGTTCGTGGTCGACACGATCCGCGACGCGCTCGAGCCGCTGTGCGCCGACCTCGAGGTGGCCGCCGAACCGGCGCTTCGCAAGACCGACTCGGTGTGGCATCTGGCCACCCGCATCACCGGCACACTTCGCGAAAGATCGATCACCGCACTGGACTTGGCCATCGCGCTGCACCCGACGCCTGCGGTCGGCGGCGTGCCCACCGCCGATGCTGCCGACCTGATCGCCGAGCTCGAAGGCGACCGCGGTTTCTACGCCGGTGCGGTCGGCTGGTGCGATCAACGCGGCGACGGCCGGTGGGTGGTGTCGATTCGCTGCGCTGCGCTGTCGGCGGATCGCCGTACGGCCGAGGCATATTCGGGCGGCGGCATCGTCGCCGAATCCGATCCCGACGACGAACTGGCGGAAACCACAACCAAATTCACCACAATCCTCGCTGCGCTTGGCGCCGCGACGTGACCGAGCTGATCCGCAGGGTGCGCCCCGGTGACGAGCGCGAGCTGACCGCGATGGTCCACGAACTCGCCGAGTTCGAACACGCCGCGCACGAGTGCACCGTGACCGAAGACCAGATGCGCCGAGCGCTTTTCGACGAACCGGCCGCCGTCGCGGGCCACATCGCCGAGGTCGACGGACAGGCCGCCGCGGCCGCGCTGTGGTTTCGCAACTTCTCCACATGGGACGGTGTCGCCGGCATCCACCTCGAAGACCTCTACGTGCGCCCGCAGTTCCGCAGGCGCCGGTTGGCCCACAAGTTGTTGGCAACCCTGGCACGGGAGTGCACCACGCACGGTTACACCCGGTTGTCGTGGGCGGTGCTCGACTGGAACGTCAATGCGATCGCGCTCTACGACGCCGTCGGCGGCAAGCAACAGACGGACTGGATCACTTACCGCGTCTCGGGGCCCGAACTGTCGGCGCTGGCCGCAGAATCGCCGTGAGTCCCCACCCACTCCAGGGTCGAGGGACTGAACAGCAGCGCCAGCGTCACCACCGCCACCACGCCGATGGGCGCGGCGTACAACCACTGGTGCGAACCGACGCCCATGTAGTAAACGACCGGTAGGAGCAGCAGTTGGGCGAACACGGCGATGCCACGCCCCCACCGCCTGCCCGTCCACAACGCCCATGCCGCGGCCAGCACACCGGCGCCCATGATCGCGAACCACAGCGCCGTGCCGTATTTGTTCAGCCCGGACTCTTCGGCCCTGCCGAACCCGCTCACCACATAGACCAGCGCCGCGACCAGGGCAGCCGCGCCCTCCACGGCGACCAGGACAGCGGCTTGGCGCACCGTCGTCGGAGATGGAACGATCACGCCCTCGAGCGTAGAGGGGCGCGCAGAACCGGTTCAGTAGGCTCAGACCCCGTGCGCGCCGTGCTGATCGTGAACCCGAATGCGACGTCAACGACTCCGGCCGGCCGTGATCTGTTGGCCCATGCGCTGGAGAGTCGGGTGAAGCTGACCGTCGCGCACACCGATCACCGCGGACATGCCATCGAGATCGCCCGCGACGCGGCACGTGACGGCGTCGACGTCCTGATCGTGCACGGCGGCGACGGCACAGTGAACGAGGTCGTCAACGGCATTCTCGAGGTCGGGGGGCCCGGTGCCGCAGCGCCCGCCGTCGGCGTGGTGCCCGGCGGGTCGGCCAACGTCTTCGCGCGCGCCCTCGGCATCAGCCCGGACCCGATCGAGGCGACCAATCAGCTGATCGACCTGCTGTCGGAGTACCGCCGCCGCAAGTCGTGGCGGCGCATCGGGCTGATGGACTGCGGTGAACGCTGGGGCGTGTTCACCGCAGGGATGGGCGTCGACGGCGACGTGGTGGCCGCCGTCGAGGCGCAGCGCGCGAAGGGCCGCGTCGTCACCGCTTCGCGCTACATCCGCGTCGCCATCCGCGAGATGCTGGCCAGCACCCGTAACGAACCGTCGCTGACCGTGCACCTGCCCGACCGCGAACCGGTCGGCGGCGTGCACTTCGCGTTCGTGTCCAACGCCAGCCCCTGGACGTACGCCAACGCCCGCCCCGTGTGGACCAACCCGATGACGACCTTTGAGACCGGCCTGGGTGTTTTCGCCACGACCAGCATGAATGTGTGGGCCAACCTGATGCTGGTGCGGCGGATGCTGTCCAAGAAAGCGCGCATCGAGGCCAAGCATCTGATCCGTGACGACGACCTGCCGTGGCTGCAGGTGACCAGCGAGGCGCCGGTCGCCTGCCAGATCGACGGCGACTACGTCGGATTACGCGATTCGATGATGTTCACCGCCGTCCCCGACGCGCTCGGCGTGTTGGCGCCTGCACCAGTAGAGGTCCCTGACCTGCGGTGATGGACTGGCGGCGTAGCATTTCGGGCGCAGTTGGATCGAGTCTAGTACAGACGAGTCTGCGGCGTGCGAAGCCACCCGGCTAGTGACATTGCGCACTTGTTAACTCGCGAGTATTGACATCTGTCCAGCCTGTGAAAGCATCGAAGCAACGTTGCAGAAACATTCAATGTGCACGCGTTAAACAGCCGAAGAATATGCCATGCGCCGTGCTGCGCACAGGTGACGTATCTGACGAGGAGTTTGATCTAATGGATTGGCGCCACAAGGCGGTCTGTCGCGATGAGGATCCGGAACTGTTCTTCCCGGTGGGAAACAGCGGCCCGGCGCTCGCCCAGATCGCTGACGCGAAGCTCGTCTGCAACCGCTGCCCCGTGACCACTGAGTGCCTGACCTGGGCTTTGGAGTCCGGACAGGATGCCGGTGTCTGGGGCGGTATGAGCGAGGATGAGCGTCGCGCACTCAAGCGTCGTAATGCTCGCACCAAGGCCCGCAGCGGAGTCTGAGCACTACCCGAACCAAACAAGATACGGCCCCGACATTCGTCGGGGCCGTATCTTTCTGTAAATGCAATAACGGCCGATTTACGACACGAAAGGTCGATTTGCGAATTGCGAAGTTTGCTACTGCGCGAGTCGACGCTGCCGGCCCAGCGGCACCCGCAGCACCACATCGGTTCCGCCGTCCTGTCCCTCGCGCATGCCCAGCGACCCGTCCAGTTCGGCCGACACCAGCGTCCGCACGATCTGCAAGCCGAGCCGGTCGGCCTTCTCCAGGCTGAACCCGTCGGGTAGCCCCCGGCCGTCGTCGTGGACGACCACATCCAGCCACCTGGCCGAGCGCTCGGCGCGGATGGTGACACTGCCCTCGCGCACGCCGGGGTCGAAGGCGTGCTCGATGGCGTTCTGCACCAGCTCGGTGATCACCATGATCAGCGCGGTGGCGCGGTCGGCGTCGAGCACACCGAGATCGCCGACCCGGTGGATGCGGATCGGACTGTCAACGGCGGCAACATCATTCATCATCGGCAGGATCCGGTCGACCACCTCGTCGAGGTTGACCTCCTCGTCCACCGACATCGACAGCGCATCGTGGACCAACGCGATCGAGGAGACCCGTCGCACCGATTCCATCAGCGCCTCGCGGCCTTCGTCGTTGTTGGTGCGCCGGGCCTGCAGGCGCAGCAGCGCCGCGACGGTCTGCAGGTTGTTCTTCACCCGGTGGTGGATCTCGCGGATCGTGGCGTCCTTCGACAGCAGGGCGCGGTCGCGGCGCTTGACTTCTGTCACGTCGCGGATCAGCACCGCTGCGCCCACCGGTTGGCCGTGCACGACGAGCGGGAGCGTACGCATCAGCACGGCCGCACCACCGGCGTCGACCTCCATGCGCATGCTCGATCCACCGGCCAGCGAGTCGCGCACATGGTTGGCCAGTTCCTGCGCCTCGAACGGGTCCCCGATGAGCGGGCGTGTGACGGTGACCAGGTTGTGCCCGCCGAGTTCGGCGGCCAGCCCCATCCGGTGATAGGCCGAGATCGCATTGGGGCTCGCGAAGGTGACCACACCCGTCTCGTCGAGCCGGATGAACCCGTCGCCGACCCGTGGGCTCGAGCGCGACATCGCGATGTCCCCCACGTTGGGGAAGGTGCCCTCCGACAGCATGTGCAGAAGGTCGCCTGCGCACTCGAGGTAGGCCGACTCCAGCGGGCTGGCCTTCCTGGACTCCAATGCGGTCTGATGCGTCAGCACCGCGACCACCTCGTCCTTGTACCGGACCGGAACGGCTTCGACGTTGAGCCCTGGTGAAACCTGTTGTCCTGCACCGTCTCCCACGACGATTTCACCCGCTGCGAACGCCGTGGTTACGAGTGGCATCGCGTCGGCGTCGGCCAGCGTGCTGACCGCGTCGGCCAGCAGTACCGTCGGCGCGGTGTTCGGCCGCACCTGCGCGACGCAGACCAGGGCGCCGTCGTCGCGGCGCACCCACATCAGGTAGTCGGCGAAGGACAGGTCGGCGAGCAGTTGCCATTCGCCGACCACCGCATGCAGGTGGTCGACCGCATTGCCGGGCAGCATGGTGTGCTCGGCGAGCAGATCACCGAGGGTGGACATCGGGGGTTACTTCCGGCGGTGGTTCACGACGCGGTGATCAGCTGATCACCGCGATGAGGTCACCGGCCTGGATGACGTCGCCGACCGAAACGCTGACCTTGCTCACGGTGCCCGCCACCTCGGCCAGCACCGGGATCTCCATCTTCATCGACTCCAGCAGCACCAGGGTGTCCCCCTCGCCGATCTGATCGCCCTCGCTCACCACGACCTCGAGCACACTGGCCACGATCTCAGCGCGAACGTCCTCGGCCATCATCACCCCATCCGCTTTCCGCTGCTGTACGACTTTCGGCCTACATCGAACCACACGACCGGCTTGTCAGCGCTGTCGCCGGGCCATGAGACAATGGTCCGAACGCGCCCGCCGAGCACGGGCCGAGAAATCCCCAGAGCACTCGGAGGTAGACCATGGCCAAGCGTGGCCGTAAGAAGCGTGACCGCAAGCACACGAAGGCCAACCACGGTAAGCGGCCCAACGCCGGCTCGAAGTCGGTGCGCTAGCGCCTGGGCGTGATCCTCGGCGCTAACCGCGCCGGATGATGGTGGTGCGGCTGATCTCGATGCGCAGCCGCTCGCGCAGGCTCTCCGGCGCCTTCTCGCCGCCGCATTTCTTCGCGATCAGGCTCTTGACCCGCTCCTCGACGCCGTAGTGGCGCAGGCATGCGGGGCACTCCTCGAGATGATGCCGCAGCTTGTCGCGGGTTTCGGGGGTGCATTCACCGTCGAGCAGCGTCCACACCTCGGCAATGACCGCGGCGCATTCGGGATGCTCGGGGTCGATGGGACCGACGGGGGGCTGCCATCGCTCTTCGCCAGAGAACGAGCTCACGACGAGACCTCCTCGGGTGTGTCCATCTGCTGTCCCCGAATGAACCCGCGGTCGCGGGCCACGTCGGCCAACAGCTCGCGGAGCTGGCGCCTGCCCCGATGTAACCGGGACATCACCGTGCCTATCGGCGTGTCCATGATCTCGGCGATCTCTTTGTAGGGGAAGCCCTCGACGTCGGCGTAATAAACCGCCATCCGAAAATCCTCCGGCAGCGCCTGCAGCGCTTCCTTGATCTCGTTGTCCGGCAGCGACTCGAGCGCCTCCACCTCGGCCGAGCGCAGGCCGGTCGAGGAATGCTGGGCGTTGGCCGCGAGCTGCCAGTCGGTGATCTCCTCGGTGGGGTACTCCGCCGGCTGACGCTGCTTCTTGCGGTAGCTGTTGATGTAGGTGTTGGTGAGGATGCGGTACAGCCACGCCTTGAGGTTGGTGCCCTCCCGGAACGACCGGAAGCCGGCGTACGCCTTGACCATGGTTTCCTGCAGCAGGTCCTCGGCGTCGGCGGGGTTGCGCGTCATCCGCAACGCACCGCCGTACAGCTGGTCGAGCAGCGGAATCGCGTCGCGCTCGAAGCGCGCGGTGAGCTCGGCGTCGGTCTCCTGAGGTTCAGGAGCCTCCTGCGCCGAATCTCGGGTTGACCCGTCGGAGTCGGTCATGGTGGGGAACACCGTCCCTTCTGTCGCGGTGCCAGCGAATAAACCCGGCAGATCGACCGGGAGCACTGGAAAGTCCATAGCCAGCGTTGGCACCTGACCCCCTCCGCTCATCCTAGAGGTTGAGACCGACATGTTTTCTGCCCGCGAACTCCCGTCGCGGTGCAGCCATCGTCAACAACAGCGGCACCGGCCCCGATTGTTCCCCGAAGCCCGACGTTAGAGCGTCGCACTAGGCTGGCGCGGTGGCACGCGCAGCAACTCCGGCCATCGCCGCGCTGGTGGCCGCCGGTGTTACGCATGAGGTTCTGCGCTACCGCCACGATCCGCGCCAGCCGTCGTTCGGCGAGGAAGCCGTGGAGGCGCTTGCCCGGTCCGAGGGCGTGGCGCCGGAACAGATCTTCAAGACGCTGGTGCTGGCGTTGCCGACAGGCCTCGGCGTTGCCGTGGTGCCGGTTCCTGCCAAGCTTTCGTTGAAGGCGGCCGCGTCCGCGCTCGGCGTGCCCAGGGCCACCATGGCCGAACGCGCGGCCGCCGAGCGGTCGACGGGTTATGTGATCGGCGGTATCTCCCCGCTTGGGCAGCGGACGCCGCTGCCGACGGTGATCGACGAGACGGCGCTGATGTGGGACCGGGTGCTGTGCTGTGCAGCGCAGGCAAGCGCGGCTTGGAGGTCGCCGTGGCCCCGCAAGACCTGATCCGGCTGACCGACGCGGTGACCGCAGACATCTGCGCGTGAGCGTCCGGCGCCTGTTTTTCGCGAAACGGCATTCCAGCAGCGAAAGTTCGAGTGCGGACCTGCCGGAACGCAATTTCGCGGCGGATAGGGTGAGACCATGTCGCTTAACGGGAAAACCATGTTCATCTCCGGCGCGAGCCGCGGCATCGGCCTGGCGATCGCCAAGCGCGCCGCGGCCGACGGCGCCAACATCGCGCTGATCGCGAAGACGGCTGAACCCCACCCCAAGCTGCCCGGCACGGTGTACACCGCGGCCAAGGAGCTGGAGGACGCGGGCGGGCAGGCGCTGCCGATCGTCGGTGACGTCCGCGACGGTGACTCGGTGAATGCGGCGGTCGCCAAGACCGTCGAGCAGTTCGGCGGCATCGACATCTGCGTCAACAACGCCTCGGCGATCAACCTCGGTTCGATCGAGGACGTCCCCTTGAAGCGGTTCGACCTGATGAACGGCATCCAGATCCGCGGTACCTACGCGGTGTCGCAGGCGTGCATCCCCCACATGAAGGGCCGCGAGAACCCGCACATCCTGACGTTGTCGCCGCCAATCCGGCTGGAGTCGCAGTGGCTCAAGCCGACTGCCTACATGATGGCGAAGTTCGGGATGACGTTGTGCGCGTTGGGAATCGCCGAGGAGATGCGCGACGCCGGTATCGCGTCGAACACGCTGTGGCCCCGCACGCTGGTGGCGACCGCGGCCGTGCAGAACCTGTTGGGCGGCGACGAGGCGATGGGCCGCGCCCGTAAGCCCGACGTCTACGCCGACGCCGCCTACGTAATCCTCAACAAGCCGGCCCGCGAGTACACCGGCCAATCTCTGCTCTGCGAGGACGTGCTGCTGGAGTCCGGCGTGACCGACTTGTCGGTGTACAACTGCGTGCCCGGCGCGGAACTGGGCGTCGATTTGTGGGTGGACACTCCGAACCCGCCCGGGTACACGGGTCCGTAGTCAGCCGACGACGCACGGGCGCCCGAATCGCGCCCGCACGCCGGTCGTGAACAGTGCCCGCAGCATCGGCCCGGTGGGGATGACGCCGGCGGCGGCGACGAGATCGTCGCGCACATCGATGATTTCGGCGCCACACAGGGGCCACGGGTCGTGTTCGTTCGGCACCCACCACGTGCGGCCGGCCTTGCGGGTGTGCGCACCCCAGCGCGCGGTCAGCCACACCTCCAGCGGCGTGGGCGTCACTTCGCCGCCGACACGCACGGTCAGGACGCTGCGCAGTCCGCGGCGCGGCCACCGCCGCCGGCTGGTGTAGGTGACCGTGGCCGCGGTCCTTTCGATGCGCATCTTCGCCCACGCATAGGGAATTCCGAGGGTGAGCCGGAGAGTCGGAACGACCGCAAGCCGCTCGGTCTCCAACGAACGGAACACCACCCCGTGGCGGCCCGATTCGTCGATCGAGTACAGCCGGACGTTGGTCTCGGCGAAGGTGCCGAGGTACGGCAGCGGAACGGTCCGCCCGATCGTCGTGCCGCGCATCCGGAACGGCACCAGGCCGACGTAGGTGAATCCGTCACTGAAGACGTCGGGGCGGGTGCCTGGTGGGCAGAGCGAGGCGACCGTGTCCGGACGTACCGGCCAGTGGACGAACGTGAGGTCGCACCAACGTTGTTCGGAGAAGACCGGTCGTGGCACCGCGCCGGCGACGACGGGGTATCCCGCCAGTGCGTCGTCGGGTACGCCCGTCATCGGCCCATCGTGGCATCGCCGTCAAGGGCGCGTCAGGGAACGCAGAGTTCAATGCCGAACAGGTTGGCAGGCCAGAATACCGCCGTCACCATGAAGGCGCCGATGTCCGACCCGGCCGGGATCCGCGTGCGCAGCGCGGTGTCGATCAACTGCACCTGCTCGGCGTCGAAGAAGGCCCACACCAGGCCGATCAGCAGGTACGGAATCGACAGCCACATGGCTGCCTCGATCATCGCTTCGACGCTGACCCGGCGACTGAGCAGGCGGCGCAAGGCCGTCATACCAGTGCCTTGTGCATACGGACCCGGCGGCGCACGTCGGCGAGCAGCACGTAGCTACCGCCCTGGCGAAGGAACACCGGCATGAACCTGTTGACGAAAGCGACTGTGAGGAAGAGCCATTCGAACAGGAACTGGGCAAATGCGTTCCACCGCAGGCCCATCTGTTCGCGGAACACCGGGGCGAGGAATCCGGTGGTCAGGAACTTCAGCAACGGCCGAAACGGCAGTCCGAGCAACGGGTTGATCATGCGCAGGTTCAGCATGTGCATCAGGTGTTCGCGGACCCGGTCGTCGATCTTCACCCGCTCGCACGCGGTGCGCCAGTAGTCGTCGAATTCGGCGCGCGTCGGCGGCCACTGCTCTTCGGTGACCTGCAGGGTGGTGCCCAGCGGCCATGCGGAGCGGTAGAACTGCTCGGCCTGCTCCGGTGTCATCTCACCGCGCAGCAGCTGATAGGTGTCCTCCAGCCCGACGAAGAGACAAGCGGCCACCCACATCTGCAGGTCGCGGTCGAACGCGTTGTACCGCACCGGGCTCTCGGCGGTCGACTTGACGTGCCGGTGCGCGCTGTTGACCGCCTCCCGGAACGCCGCGCGGTCATCGGGAGTCCCCAGCACCGAGACCGCGAGGTACTGGAACGTCGTGCGCGCCCGCTTCCACGGGTGTTTGAGCAGGTTTCCCGAGTCGACCTTGCTCTCCGCGACGCCGTAGCCGACCTCCGGCCAGGACAACTGCATGACGACGTTGGCCGCTCCCCCGGCGAACGCCCAGAAGTCCATCGCCTCGGCGGCGGTGACATCGGCGTCGGGGTCCCATCGGGCGGTGCGCCGTCGAACGGAGATGCGGTTGCGGTTCGTCATCCGACGCACACCGCCGAGAAGACCAGCGCCGGCCAGAACGCGACGGAACCGACCAGCTGGACGAACCAGGCCAGTCCGCTGCCGTCGAGCCGGTCCAGGCGCAGGGCGGTCCAGCCGATGCCGACGACGACGTAGGGTGCGGCGAGGATGAGCCCGGTGCCGATCCACTCGGCGATGGTCATCTCGAAGCTCAAGAGCTTCCTCACCGCAGTGACCATGCCTGACCCCCTCATCTGACCTATCCGGCACTATGTTAATGCCCATTCTGACGTGATCAGGCAGATGCGGGAAAACTCGACCGCGGCACGGGGGTGCCGGTGCCGGTGCCGGTTCAGGAGAGCATCGAGCGCACGCTGTCGGCGAACGCCGCGGTGGTGAAGCACGTCGGTTCGGCGAACTCCTCCAGGGTGAGGGCATCGGACCAGTCGGCGTCGGCGGCCGCCCGCAGCAGGGGCTTGCTCATCGCGACGGCGTGCGGCGGGAGCGCGGCGATGCGCGAACACCAGTCGTCGGCGGCCGCGAGCAGACGGTCGTGATCGACGACCTCCTGCACCAGGCCGAGCCGTCGGGCCTCGCGGGCGTCGATGTGTTCGCCGCGCAGATAGTAGGCCAGCGCGCCCTGGTAGCCCAGCCGCCGGGTCAGCGCCCAACTGGTGCCGACCTCGGGGATCAGTCCCAGCTTGGCGAATGCGGGCACCACGACGGCGCGTTCGCTGGCGATCACGAGATCACAGGTCAGCGCCCAGGCCAGCCCGACGCCTGCCGCTGCGCCGTTGAGCGCGGCGACGAAGATCGTGTCCGATCCGGCGATCAGCCGCGCGATACCCCCGAATTCGCGGCGGATCCAGCGCCAGATGTCGGCAGCGCCCTCCGGTGCGTCGAGTTGGTCGATCGCGGCGTCCATCATGCGGAGATCGCCTCCGGCGCTGAAACCCGGGTCCGTGCCGGTGAGCACGACCGAACGCACGTCGGGGTCGGCGTCCAGGTCGGTCAGCGCTCGCCGCAGTTGACGCACGAGCGGGGCGGACAGCACGTTGAGCCGTCGTGGCTCGTCGAGCGTGACGACGGCCCTGTCTCCGCGGTGCTCGACGCGCACCCGAAGCGGCGCATCGGCCTGGTCGCCGCTGGTCACCATGTTCCGGTACAGCGAATCGGTCATGACGGGTTCTCCTCGGTATCGTTGGCGCGCAACGCCTTCCACGCAGCGTCGGCAAGGGTCTCGATGGTGCCCGGCGGTATCCGTTTGGCCGCTCCGGCGATCCAGTACCGGCTGTACTCCTGGGCGGGGCCGAGCCACAGCGCTGCCGTGACTCCCGCGCGCATCGGCTGTAGCGCGCCGTAGCCGTGGTGCGGACGCCACCAGTCTTTGATGGCTGCGAAGAAGGCGTCGTTGTGTGCGCGCAGTTCTGCGCTGTCGAGCCGGGGGCCGAGCAGCAGACCGGCCTCGCCGCGATGCGCCGAGATCCACCGCAGGTGATAGGTGACGCCGCCGCGGATGCCGCCCTCGGCGGTGTCGTGTCCGCGCAGCGTGGTGACGAACCCGGCCTGGTATTCGCTGAGCAACTCTGCGAAGACAGCGGCGGCGAGTGAAAGTTTGTCGGGGAAATGGTGATACAGCGCACCAACGCTCACTTCGGCCTCGCGGCGCACCTCGTCGAGGGTGGCCGAGAGCGCGCCGTCGGACGCGAAGCGGCGGCGCGCGACGGCAAGCAACCGGCTCCGCGCATCGGGACGCGTCCGCGATGGCACGAGGATTACTCTAACTGAACCGAGGAATTCTCTGTCAAGGGTCAGGTGGCCTGGTAGAGGATGCCCCGCCCGACCGCTTCCCGCACGACGGGCAGCGCGGCCCGCGCCAGCGCGTCGGCGTCGACACCGTGAACGGCTGCGAGCAGGTCGATCAACGTCCCCAGCGGTACCTCGCCCCGGCAGCCGGCCAACAACGCCCGCCCGATCTCATCGACGCCGATGACCGCGCCTGGCCCACCGGGGCGGCGCACGGCCGCGCCGACGACCTGCCAGCCGTCGGGCCCCGGCAGCGACTGTTCGTCGAGGAACACCGGCGCCGTCGACAGCCTTGCCGCGAGCAACTGCTCGTCGGACGTGTCGTACAGGTACTCCCGGCGCGCGAAGAACGCGTCGACTTCGTCTCCGGTGACGGCATCGTCTACGCCGGTGATCTCCTCGAGGATGTGCTCAGGCGGGCGATGCTCACCGAATCGTGGTGCACGCAACGCGATCACGCCCATACCGACGCCGGTAATGCCCTCGTCGGCGAACCAATCGAGCCACTGCCCTCCGCGGCGCGCCGCTTGCTCTGGATCCTCTCCGGCGTCGGCCGTCCACAGCGACACGTAGCTGACCGGATCGGCGAGCTCGCGCTGCACCACCCACGCGTGCAAACCGCTGCCCGCCAACCACCTTCGCACCCGGTCGCGCCAGTCGTCTCGGCGGACGATCCAGTTGGCCATGACCAGCGCCGTGCCTCCCGGCTCCAGGTGAGCACCTATCTGCTCGATCAGGTTGCGGCACAGGGCGTCTCCGGCAAGACCCGGGTCGCGGTAGATGTAGTCGCGGTCGCCGGCGCCCACCACGAACGGCGGATTGGAGACGATGAGGTCAAAGCGCTCACCGACGACCGGCTCAAACAGGCTGCCGCGCCGCAGATCCCAGGACATGCCGTTGAGCCGCGCGGTCACCGCCGCGAGTGCGAGCGCCCGCTCGTTGGTGTCGGTGGCCACGATCTGCGCGCAGTGCCCGTTCAGGTGCAGCGCCTGCACTCCGCAGCCTGTGCCGAGGTCGAGCGCGCGGGCGACAGGCCTGCGCACGACGGCGCGGGCCAGCGAGACCGACGCACCGCCGATACCGAGGACGTGGTCGCGGTGCACCGGTCCAGAGCGCATCGAGGCGTCCAGGTCGGAGACGACGAAGAAGTCGTTGACGCCGTCGCCGTGGGGCCGGACGTCCAGTGCGGCGCGCACGGTCCCCTCCGTGGCCCACTCCAGCACGCCGTTCGTCACGAGTGCGTCGATATCGGGGCCGAGCGCCAGGACGACGCGGTCGGCGGGTTCGGTCGAGCCGAACAGAAACAGCCGCACCAGCACCGCCAGGCGTCGCTGCTGTGCTGTCCCGGCGTCGAGGACGCGATCGGTGGCTCTCAGGGCCGGCCACCCCACTCCCCTGGCGAACGCGGCGTCGGCGTCCTCGCCGAGCAGTCCGGCCACCGCGTCGGTCGTGTACCCCGCGCTGCGCAGGTCGGCGGCCAGCGCGTCGACGACGGCGACATCGGACAGCGGGCCGGGCGGATCCGGCTGCGTCAAAGCAGGGTGCCTTGTTCGGCCTGGGGTTCGACGGGCTCGATCAGCTCGGGGCCGTTGTTGCGGACGCTGTTCACCAGCCGGGACACTTCGCGGATCTCGATGCGGTCGAGGTCGCCGTGGCCGCGTAACAGCCCCTCGTCGATCGGCGCGTCGGGGTTCAGCCAGCGGTCCCAGTCGCGTTCGCTGATGGTCAGCGGCATGCGGTCGTGGATGTCGGCCAGCGGCCCGGCGGCGTCGGTGGTGATGATCGTGCAACTGAGCAGCGGTTTGACGTCTTTGGGAGCGTCTTTCGGCCGCCACGTCGACCACAGACCCGCCATGAACAGCGGCTCGCCGTCGCCCGCGTACATGAAGAAGGGAATTTTCGGAACCCTTGCCTCTCCCTTTTTTAGCCATTCGTACCAGCCGTCCATCGGCACCAGGCAGCGCTTGCTCTTGGCCGAGTTGCGGAAGGCCGGCGAGGTGGTCAGCTTTTCCGAGCGGGCGTTGATCAGCAGCGGCCCTTTGGTCTCGGGGCTGCCGTCCTCTTTGGCCTTCACCCACGGCGGCACCAGGCCCCAGCGCATCGAGCGCAGCCGCCGGGTGGCGTCGTCGTCGGGTTCGCTGTGGCGCTGGACCACGGTGCTGACAGTCGTGGTCGGCGCGACGTTGTAGTTCGGCGCCGACGCGTCCTTGCCGCCGGAGGTGGCCGACGTGGTCTCGTCGATCGCCTTGATCTTCTCGGCCAATAACGCCGGGTCCGTGGTCACCGCGAAACGTCCACACATGAATCCCATGGTGGCACGGCGAGCCGACAGGGGAAGATGGAGCGGTGAGCGCGCCCGCAGACCAAGAACGCCAGGCCTGGCCTGCACCGTCGACGACGGCTCCGGTGCATGCCACCGTCACCGTGCCCGGCTCGAAATCGCAGACGAACCGGGCGTTGGTGTTGGCGGCGCTGGCCACGGCGAACGGCGATTCGACGATCAGCGGGGCGCTGCGCAGCCGCGACACCGACCTGATGATCGGGGCGCTGCGTGCGCTCGGTGTGACGGTCGAGGGCCGCGCCGACGAACTGTCCGTCAGCGGCGCGATCGCGCCGAGCGATGGCGCGCGCATCGACTGCGGACTGGCAGGCACGGTGTTGCGGTTCGTGCCACCGGTGGCCGCCCTGGGCACGGCGACGGTCACGTTCGACGGAGACGAACAGGCTCGTGCCCGTCCCATCGCGCCCCTTCTCGACGCGTTGCGCGGCCTCGGGGTCGACATCGACGGCGACGGACTTCCGTTCGCGGTGCGGGGCGCCGGATCGGTCACCGGCGGGACAGTGGAGATCGATGCCTCGGCCTCGTCACAGTTCGTGTCCGGGCTTCTGCTGTCGGGAGCGGGCTTCCGCGATGGGCTGACCGTCGTACACACCGGCGACTCGGTCCCCTCCGCACCGCACGTGGCGATGACGGTCGCGATGCTGCGCGACGCCGGCGTCGACGTCGACGACGGCCGCGACAACCAGTGGCGGGTGTCGCCGGGGCCCGTGGCCGCCCGCCATTGGGACATCGAGCCCGACCTGTCCAACGCGGTGCCGTTCCTGGCGGCCGCGGTGGTCAGCGGAGGCAGCGTGCGGTTGACGGGCTGGCCACGACTCAGCACGCAACCGGCCGATGCCATCATCTCGATCCTCAAGAAGTTGGGATCGGTTGTGCAACATGGTGATAGCTACCTTGAAGTGTGTGGCGCCGAAGTGTACGGCGGTATCGACGTCGATCTGCACGAGGTCGGCGAGCTCACGCCCGCCGTCGCTGCGCTCGCGGCATTGGCCTCCCCCGGCTCGGTGTCGAAGCTGTGTGGTGTCGCGCATCTGCGTGGACACGAGACCGACCGGCTCGCAGCACTTTCGGCGGAGATCAACGGTCTCGGCGGTCAGTGCGAGGAGACCGAGGACGGGTTGGTGATCACGGCCCGACCGCTGCACGGCGGGCTGTGGCGGTCCTATGCCGACCACCGGATGGCCACCGCGGGCGCGATCGTGGGGCTTCGGGTGGCCGGCGTCGCGGTCGAGGACATCGACACCACCGCCAAGACGTTGCCCGATTTCCCGCAGTTGTGGGCCGATATGCTCGCGGGGCAGACGGCGGAGGTCGACCCCGCTTGAGCCGACGCGAGTACGACGAGTCCGATGTCCGGGTGCGGCCCGGCCGAGGCTCGCGGCCGCGGACCAAGATTCGGCCCGATCACGCCGACGCGCAGGAAGCGATGGTGGTGACCGTCGACCGTGGGCGGTGGGGATGCGCGCTCGGTGGCGACCCGGACCGCCGCGTGGTCGCGATGCGGGCGCGCGAACTGGGCCGCACCCCGATCGTCGTCGGCGACGAGGTGGGAATCGTCGGCGACCTGTCCGGCCGGCCCGACACGCTGGCCCGCATCGTCCGACGCGGTGAACGGCGAACAGTGTTGCGCCGCACCGCCGATGACACGGATCCGACCGAGCGGGTCGTGGTGGCCAACGCCGACCAACTGCTGATCGTCGTCGCGCTGGCTGATCCGCCGCCGCGCACCGGGCTGGTCGAGCGCGCGCTGATCGCGGCCTACGCCGGCGGGCTTGAGCCGATCCTGTGCCTGACAAAGACCGATCTCGCTCCGCCCGAACCATTTGCGGCGCACTTCGCCGATCTTGACCTGACGATCACCACGGCGGGTCGCGACGATCCGCTCGACGCGGTGGCCCCGATGCTGGCGGGCCGCGTCACCGTTCTGCTCGGACATTCGGGGGTCGGCAAGTCGACGCTGGTGAATCGCCTTGTCCCGCAAGCTGAGAGGGCCACCGGCGAGGTGACCGACGTCGGGAAGGGAAGACATACGTCGACCCAGTCGGTGGCACTGCCGCTGGAACTCGGCGGGTGGGTGATCGATACGCCCGGTATCCGGTCGTTCGGACTGGCACACATCGAACCCGACGATGTGCTGCTCGCGTTTTCGGATCTGGCCGAAGCGATCAAAGACTGCCCCCGCGGATGCGGGCACATGGGTCCGCCCGCCGATCCGGAGTGCGCGCTCGACACGTTGACCGGCCCCACGTTCGACCGCGTCGCCGCCGCCCGTCGGCTGCTGGCCGCCCTCCACGAGTCAGACTGGTAGCGCGCGCCTCTCACGCCCTACCCACCAATGCGCGAGCGTGCGCGTCTGCATCCGACACGCCGCGGATTTACGGCACTTCTCGCACGCCCGTCGTCGACGAGAGTGCGTGAAGTGCGGTCGACGCGGGAAGGCTCGGCGCCGGACGCACGGTCACCGCGGCGCCAACTTGCGCAAAGTGTCGAGAATGCGCGGCGTGTCGTGCGCAAGCACGCACGCTCGCGCAAACCGGAAGGAGGGGGCTAGGCGGCGGCCAGTTTGGCTGCGCGCTTCTCCCGGCGGCGGGCCCGCACGGCGGCCATCGACGACTTGAGACCACGCCGTTGGGTCGGCTCCAGTTCGGCGAACATCCGCTCGCTGCGCGTCTCTGGCGCATTGTCAGCGGTGTCGCGCAGGTACTTGTCCGGCAGCGACAGTTTGGCGATGGTCCGCCACGTCTTGCCGTACTGCAGCAGGAACGAACCCGTCGTGTAGGGCAGGTCGTACTTGTCGCACACCTGCTGCACCCGAACCGAGATTTCGTGCAGACGGTTGCTCGGAAGGTCCGGATACAGATGGTGCTCGATCTGATGGCACAGATTGCCGCTCATGAACCGCAGCACCGGGCCGCCCTCGAAGTTGGCACTGCCCAGCATCTGTCGCAGATACCACTGGCCCTTGCTCTCACCGACCATGTCGGTCTTGGTGAATTTCTCTGCGCCGTCAGGGAAGTGGCCGCAGAAGATGACCGCATTCGACCAGACGTTGCGGATCACGTTCGCGACCGCGTTCGCCGTCAGCGTCGACCGGTATGTCGCACCGGGCGACAGCGAGGTCAATGCGGGGTAGGCGACGTAGTCCTTGACCAACTGCGCGCCCGCCTTGGCGGCGAACTCGCGTGCCCGGACCTTGCTTTCGTCGCGGTTGTCCCTGCCCTTGAAGATCTTGCCCAACTCCACGTGCTGCAGGCCGACGCCCCACTCGAAGCCGAGCGCGAGAATCGTGTTGTACAGCAGGTTTCCGAGGTTGAACGGCTTCCACTTCGTGTCCCGGGTGACCCGCAGCAGGCCGTAGCCCACGTCGTCGTCCATGCCCAGGATGTTGGTGTACTTGTGATGCATGAAGTTGTGGGTGAAGCGCCAGTGCTTGGACGAGCCACTCATGTCCCACTCCCATGTCGAGGAGTGAATCTCGGGATCGTTCATCCAATCCCACTGCCCGTGCATGACGTTGTGGCCGATCTCCATGTTCTCGATGATCTTGGCCACGCCCAGCGTGACGGTACCTGCCCACCATGCAGAGCGGCGCGAGCTTGCCGCCAGCATCAGGCGGCCCGCGACCTCCAGCGCACGCTGGCCGGCGATGGTGCGACGGATATAGCGCGCGTCGCGCTCACCGCGGGAGTCTTCGATGTCCTGCCGGATCGCATCCAGTTCTACCGCCAGACTCTCGATGTCCGCGTCAGTCAGGTGCGCGAATTCGGGAACGTCAGTGATTGCCATCGTCAAGCCTCCTCTCGCGTGCCTACGTTACCGTAACCTACGTACCCGTAGGTTACCGGCCAGTAAACCTCAGACATCGAGCACGCAATCGCCGGATGCCGCGGAGATACAGGTCTGTACCCGGCTGCCCGGCTCGTGCTCGACACCGGTGCGCAGGTCACGGACGTGGCCCTCGACCAGACCCACCACACATGACTGGCAGATACCCATCCGGCAGCCGAACGGCATCTGGACCCCGACCTGCTCCCCGGCGTCCATCAGCGGAGTCGCGGCGTCCACGGTGGCCGTCTTGCCGCTGCGCGCGAACTCGACGGTGCCGCCCTGCCCGTGCACGGCGGCCTTGGACACCGCGAAACGCTCGAGGTGCAGGCGTTCGCCGAGGCCGGCGCTCGACCAGCACCGCTGGGCGGCATCGAGCATGCCCTCGGGACCACACGCCCAGGTCTGTCGCTCGCGCCAGTCGGGCACCTGGTCGTCGAGGCGCGACAGGTCCAGCCGGCCCTGGGTGCGCGTCGCGCGTGTCCGCAGTCGGTAGGAGTGGTGCGCGCGGGCCAGCTCGGCGAGTTCGGAGGCGAACATGACATCGGATTCGGTTGGCGCAGAATGCAAATGAACGATATCGGTGATCTGGTCGCGGCGGACCAGCGTCCGCAGCATCGACATCACCGGCGTGATACCGGAGCCGCCGGTGAGGAACAGCACCTTCGCCGGGGCGGGGTCGGGCATGACGAAGTTGCCCTGCGGCGCGGCCAGCCGCACGATCGTGCCGGGCGCCAACCCGTCGACCAGATGCGTCGACAGGAACCCTTCTGGCATGGCCTTGACCGTGATGGTGATGGTTCGGGTGGTGCGCGACGGCGCCGAGGTCAGCGAATAGGACCGCCAGCGCCAACGGCCGTCGATCTGCACGCCGATTCCGATGTACTGGCCGGGCTGGTAGTCGAACGAGAAGCCCCAGCCCGGCTTGATGACCAGCGTCGCCGAGTCCTCGGTTTCGCGCCGGACGCTCAGCACCCGGCCGCGCAACTCACGCGCCGACCACAGCGGGTTGGCGAGTTTGAGGTAGTCGTCGGGCAGCAGCGGCGTGGTGATCCGTCCCACGATGGTCCGCAGCGCGTGCAGGCCTGGGTTCTTGGTCCCGGCGACCGTCGGCTTCACCGTGTCGGCGACATTGGCCGACACCTTGATGGAGTTCTTGGCCATGAACCTACGGTACCGTAACCTACGCTGCCGTATCCAGCCGAGATCAAGGCCGATGCGGGCTCAGAGCAGTTCAAGCAGGAACGGCAACTCCTGCGGCGCGTACCAGGCCAGGTCGTGGTCCTGGGCATCACCGACGACGAAGTCGGCATCCTCGTCGCCGAGGTCCGCGTCGTCGACGGCCTCGATCGCGGGCAACACCGCGGACTCGGCCTCGGCATTGTCGACATAGGCGGCGATGACGTCCTCGAAGGCGACCGGACCGGCCAGCCGCACCACCGCGTCATCGAGATCGGGGCGCGGCGTCACGCCGTCGACCTCGGCCTCCACCACCGCGCGGCGCGGCGGCAGGTCGCCCACCCCTTCGCTCCCGAGCAGGCGCAGCGACGCCAGCGCGGCTTCCCGGCGCGCGACCTCGGCGAGTTCTTCGTCGTCGCCCTCGGCGTAGGACTCGCGCAGGACGGGCGTCACCGCGAACGCCGTACCGCTGCGGGCATGGAGCACCCGGTCGGCCACGAGCTGCTGCAGCATGGTCAGGGTCGCGGGGATGTAGACGCGCACCAGGCGAGATTAGTCGTCAGGCGATTTCTCGCTCGCCGGATCCTTCTCCACCGAGATGACGAAATCGTCACCGTGCTCCGTGACACCGTGGATGACCGCGCTGTCGACGGCCTCTTCGGCATACTTCTTTCGCACCATCATCGGGTCGCGGCGCAGGTCCTTGACCAACCCCACGGCCAGGCCGACCATCACCACGACGAACGGCAGCGCCGCGATGATGGTGATGGACTGCAACCCGGTCAACGCGTCCTCCCCGCCGACCAGCAGCATCACCGCAGCGACGGCGCCGGTGGCTACACCCCAGAAGATCACGGTGGCTCGACCGGGTCTGATCGTGCCGCGTTCGGACAGCGATCCCATCACCACCGACGCGGCGTCCGCGCCGGAGACGAAGAAGATCGCCACCAGCACCATCACCAGCACGCTGGCGACGGTCGCGATCGGATACTGCTCGAGCAGGCCGAACAGCTGAGCCTCGATGCTGCCTTCGCCGGCGAGGTCGGTGCCCTCCTGCTGTACGCGGATCGCCGACCCGCCGAACACCGCGAACCACACCAGTGACACCAGGCTCGGCACCAACAACACGCCGGTGACGAACTGACGGATGGTGCGCCCCCGCGAGATCCGCGCGATGAACATGCCGACGAACGGCGTCCACGACACCCACCACGCCCAGTAGAAGATCGTCCACGACTGCAGCCACACGTTGACCGCGGAGCCCTCGGCGCCGGTGCGCGCCGACATCATCGCGAAGTCGGCCATGTAGCTGCCCAGCGATGTCGGCAGCAGGTTGAGGATGAAAACCGTTGGCCCGACGACGAATACGAAGAATGCAAGCACCATCGCCAGCACCATGTTGATGTTGGACAGCCACTGGATGCCGCGCGCGACCCCGGAGACCGCCGACAGCACGAACGCGATCGTGAGCACCGTGATGATGACGACGAGGATGGTGTTGCCGGTTTCCCCGATACCGCCGACGATCTGCAGGCCGCTGCGGATCTGCAGCGCACCCAGACCGAGTGAGGCGGCCGAGCCGAACAGCGTGGCGAAGATCGCCAGCATGTCGATGACCTTGCCCCACGGTCCGTTGGCGCGCGAGCCCAGCAGCGGTTCGAACGCCGCGCTGATCAGCTGCAGCCGGCCCTTGCGGTAGACGCCGTAGGCGATCGCCAGGCCGACCACCGCGTAGATCGCCCACGGGTGCAGTGACCAGTGGAACAGCGTGGTGGCCATCGCGGTCTGCACGGCCTCGGTGTTGCCCGGCTCGCCGGTGCCCGGTGGCGGTGTCGCGTAGTGCGAAAGCGGCTCGGCCACCCCGAAGAACATCAGCCCGATCCCCATGCCGGCGCTGAACATCATCGCGACCCACGACACCCCGTGGAACTCGGGTTCCTCGTCGTCACGACCGAGCGGGATGGCGCCGAAGCGACCGATCGCCAGCCACAGGATGAACACCACGAAACCGGAGGCCGTCAGCACGAACAGCCACCCGGTGTTGTCCATCACCCACGTCAGCGCGCTGTCCGAAGCGGAGGCCAGCGACTCCGTGCTGACGAAGCCCCACACCAGGAAGGCAATCGCAATGACCGCGGTGACCCCGAAGACGACCCAGTCCACGCCGCGCGAGCGGGTGAACGCGTCATCATGTGGCGGCAGGTCGAGTGCCGGGTGGGGTACGACGGAATCGGTCGGCGATCGAAATGCGCGCTGTGTGGCGGACCTGGCTTTTCCTGGCGTCTCGTTCTCTGCGCTCGTGGTCATGGTGACCCAATTCGACCCCGCTGGCGTTGAGAGAGTCAATCCCGCAAACGCACAGAGGGTGTTATTGGGCCGCTTCTAGCAGTTCTTCCATCGACTCGCGCAGCAGGCTCGGCAAAACATCGACGTCGCTCATGGCGTCGCGGTCGGCATTGATGCCGAAGTAGACCATGCCGTGGTAGGACGTCACCCCCAGCGCCAGCACCTGGTTGCTCAAGAGCGGCGGTACCGCGTAGGTCTCCAGCAGTTTGGTGCCCGCGATGTACATCTGATGCTGTGCACCCGGCACGTTGGTGATCAGCAGGTTGAACTGGCGCGCCGAGAACGTGGTCGCCACCCGGATGCCCATCGCGTGCAGGGTCGGCGGGGCGAACCCGGACAGCGTCACGATGGTTCTCGCGTCGACCAGGCTCGCGGCGGTGGACGCCGATTCGGTGGCGTGGGCGATCTGCGAGAGCCGCACCACCGGGTTGCCCTCACCGACGGGAAGGTCGACGAGGAACGGCGTCACCTCGCTGATGGCCTGACCCGGGCCGGTCGCGTCGAGTTCGGCATCCGGATACACCGACATGGGCGCCATCGCCCGCACTCTCGCGGTCGAGGTCACCGGTTCACCGCGCGACATCAGCCAATTGCGTAACGCGCCGGCCACCACGGCCAGCACCACGTCGTTGACGTCGCAGTCGTAGCGGGCGCGCACCGCGCGGAAGTCCTCGAGCCGTCCGCAGGCGACGGTGAACCGCCGGTTGCGCGACACGGTGGTGTTCAGCGGGCTGCTCGGCGCGGTGCCGCGCGCCACGGTGCGGGCCACCTCGAGGGCGCGGCGGCCGATGTCGACCAACTGGCCCGCGTTGGTGGCGACGTCGACGACGGCGTTGCGGACCGCACTGATCTGCTCGGCGGGCCGGGTGATCCACTCACCGAGCGCACCGAGCAGCAACTGCCGATCGCTGGGCTCGCGCAGCGGGATCCAGATGTCCTCACCGAACTCCGGCGGCTTCTGGGTGCGGTCGGCGATGACGTGGCCGATCTCGAGGGCCGTCATGCCGTTCACCAGCGCCTGGTGCGACTTCGTGTAGATCGCGAGGCGGTTCTTGGCCAGGCCTTCGATCAGGTACATCTCCCACAGCGGCCGCGACCTGTCCAGCGGCCGGGACCCCAGCCGCGCAATGAGTTCGTGCAACTGGGCGTCGCTGCCCGGCGACGGCAGCGCGGAGCGACGGATGTGGTAGGTGATGTCGAAGTCGCGATCGTCCACCCACACCGGGCGTGCCAGGCCCAACGTCACCTCACGCACCTTCTGCCGGTAGCGGGGTATCTGTGGCAGCCGCTGTTCGACGGTGGCCAGCAGGGTCTCGTAGCTCAGGCCGCTGCGGGGTTTGCGAAGGATCGCCAGCGAACCCACGTACATCGGCGTCGACGTGTTCTCCAGGCGGTAGAACGACGCGTCCGCCGTCGACAACCGGGTGACCATCGCGACGTCGCCCCTCCCCTGTACTGCCCGCGGTCCGACCGCGGGCGCCGAAGTCCCCGCCACGCTATAGGCAAACCCCGAGGATGCGCATCACGGGTGCTTATCGCTGTCTGGGAGCCCCCGCGGACCGTGCGATCATGGTGGTGTCTGCCAACTCTCCAGCAGACGGGTCCTGTCTCGTCGAGTCGCTGGAGAACGCGTTGTGACATCCTTCCGCACCCCTGCCGAGGCCGCCTCCGGCCCCGACCAACAGCGACCGGCTGCGCTGGTGGCACCGGTCATCGACTGTGAACCGCCTCCCCTCGGTGTCGGCGCCTGTCCGCCACCGTCGCCAAAAGCGCTGCGCCGCCGACCATCCGCCGGTGTACACACTCGGCGCCCGCAAATGCCGATCCCCGCCGAGCCCGCCCCGCCGCGCGCGGCGGTCGCCTTCGCCGATGCGGCGTTGCGCAGGGTGCTCGAGGTGATCGACCGGCGGCGCCCCGTCGCCCAGTTGCAACCGCTGTTGGCACCGGCGCTGATCGAAACCGTGCTCACGCTGACCCGCCACCCACACTCCACCGTCGCCACCCTGCGCCGGGTCAGGGTGCGCGTGACCGATGACGACGGTCCGGCCGCGGAGGTATTCGGCACTTACAGTCGCGGACAGCGCATCCGCGCTATCGCGGCGCGCATCGCGTACGACGGCCGGCGCTGGCGGGTGGTCGCGCTGCAGATCGGTTGAGCGCTAGCCTGCTCGCGTGCAGGGAGACTCGATCAGCGTGCAGCGCGTCATCAAGGCGCCCCCGGACGCGATCTTCGCGTTACTCGCCGACGCCGGCAGGCATCCGGCCTTCGACGGCTCGGGCACCGTCGCTCACACATCCGGCGAGAAGTCTCAACCTCTGTCTGCCGGTGCGACATTCGGCATGGCGATGCGCGGAAGGCCCGAGTCGGTGTTCCTTGGATACCGGACCACCAACACCGTCGTCGAGTTCGAACCCGACCGCCGCATCGCGTGGAAGACGACGATGGGTCCCCTCGGGCTGATCGGCGGGCGCATCTGGCGTTACGAGCTCGAACCGACACCGGAGGGCACGCTGGTGCGCGAAACCTGGGACGTATCCGAGGACCGGCAACGCCTGCTGCTCAAGAGGGGCGGCGCACCCAAGCAAGCCGAAGACGGGATGCGCGCCACGCTGCGCCGTATCGCCGCGCTCGTCGAGCCCTCTTAACGCCTGCGCATCGCCTTCTGCTCGCGGGCCTGCTGGCGCGCGGCTTCGCGCCGCTGCTTGCGGGTGCCGCCGCTGGGCGCAGCCTGCCGCGGGGCGCCACTGCCGTTGCCCGACCGCTGCACCTCGGCCGACCCGTCCTCCGACGGCCCGGTGTAGGTCAGCGGACGCGACTCGTCGTCGATTCCCTTGGCGCGCAGGCCCGTTCCCGTCGGCCGTTCCTTGGTCGCCACCCCACCTTGGGCTTGTGCGGCGGCGGCCTCGGCGAACTCGCTCAGACCGGACGGCGGTGCGACCGGGGCGACGGTCGGCTGCGGCGCGGGTTCGACTGCGACGTTGAACAGGAACCCGACCGACTCCTCCTTGAGCCCCTCGAGCATTCCGATGAACATGTCGTAACCCTCGCGCTGGTACTCGACCAGCGGATCGCGCTGCGCCATCGCCCGCAGGCCGATGCCCTCCTTGAGGTAGTCCATCTCGTAGAGGTGTTCGCGCCACTTGCGGTCCAGCACGTTGAGCAGCACATTGCGCTCCAACTGGCGCATCGCGCCCTCGCCCGCGATCTCCTCGATCTGCTTCTCCCGCTCGGCGTACGCGCGGTCGGCGTCGGCGATCAACGCCTCCAGCAGCTCCTCGCGCGTCAACTCGCCGGGCTCACCGATCGCGTCGGAGTCGATCAGGTCGTGGTGGTCGATGCCCACGGGGTAGAGCTGCCGCAGCGCGGTCCAGAGCTGTTCGAGATCCCAGTCCTCGGAATAGCCCTCAGCCGTGGCACCGTCGACGTAGGCGGTGATCACGTCGACGAGCATGTTGCGGGCCTGTTCGGCGAGGTTCTCGCCCTCGAGGATGCGCCTGCGCTCGTCGTAGATGACGACGCGCTGCTTGTTCATCACCTCGTCGTACTTGAGGACGTTCTTGCGGACCTCGAAGTTCTGCTGCTCAACCTGCGTCTGCGCGCTTTTGATGGCGCGGGTGACCATCTTCGCCTCGATCGGCACGTCGTCGGGCAGGTTCAGCCGGGTCAGCAACGACTCCAGGGTGGCGCCGTTGAACCGTCGCATCAGCTCGTCACCCAGCGACAGGTAGAACCGGGATTCGCCAGGGTCGCCCTGGCGGCCGGAGCGGCCGCGCAGCTGGTTGTCGATGCGGCGGGACTCGTGCCGTTCGGTGCCCAGCACGTACAGGCCGCCCGCGGCGATGACATCCTCGGACTCGCGCGCGCACTCGGCTTTGACCGCGGACAGCGTCTCGTGCCAGACCTTCTCGTACTCGTCCGGGGTCTCCACCGGGTCGAGGCCGCGTTCGCGCAGCCGCTTGTCGGTGAGGAAGTCCGGATTGCCGCCGAGCACGATGTCAGTACCGCGGCCCGCCATGTTGGTCGCGACGGTGATCGCGCCCAGCCGGCCGGCCTCGGCGATGATCGAGGCCTCCTGCTCGTGGTACTTCGCGTTGAGCACATTGTGCGGGATCCTGCGCTTGGTGAACTGGCGAGACAGGTACTCCGAGCGCTCCACGCTGGTGGTGCCGATCAGGACCGGCTGGCCCTTCTCGTAGCGCTCGGCGACGTCGTCGACGACAGCGATGTACTTGGCCTCTTCGGTCTTGTAGATCAGGTCGGATTGATCGGCGCGGATCATCGGCTTGTTGGTCGGGATGGGAACCACACCGAGCTTGTAGATCTCGTGCAGCTCGGCGGCCTCGGTCTGCGCGGTGCCGGTCATACCTGAGAGCTTGTCGTAGAGGCGGAAGTAGTTCTGCAGCGTGATCGTGGCCAGCGTCTGGTTCTCGGCCTTGATCTCGACGCGCTCCTTGGCCTCGATGGCCTGGTGCATGCCCTCGTTGTAGCGACGGCCCACCAGCACGCGACCGGTGAACTCGTCGACAATGAGCACGTCGCCGTCGCGCACGATGTAGTCCTTGTCGCGCTGGAACAGCTCCTTGGCCTTGAGCGCGTTGTTCAGGTAGCTGACCAGCGGCGAGTTGGCCGCCTCGTAGAGGTTGTCGATACCCAGCTGGTCCTCGACGAACTCGACGCCGAGTTCGTGCACGCCGACGGTGCGCTTGCGGATGTCGACCTCGTAGTGGACGTCCTTTTCCATCAGCGGCACGATCCTGGCGAACTCCGTGTACCACTGCGACGCGCCGTCGGCGGGGCCGGAGATGATCAGCGGGGTGCGGGCCTCGTCGATGAGGATGGAGTCGACCTCGTCGACGATCGCGAAGTTGTGTCCGCGCTGGACCAGGTCGTCCAGGGAGTGCGCCATGTTGTCGCGCAGGTAGTCGAAGCCGAATTCGTTGTTGGTGCCGTACGTGATGTCGGCGGCGTAGGCGGTCCGCCGCTGGTCGGGGGTCATCTGCGCCAGGATCACGTCGACTTCCAGGCCGAGGAACCGGTGCACGCGGCCCATCCACTCGGCGTCGCGCCTGGCCAGGTAGTCGTTCACGGTGACGATGTGCACGCCCTTGCCCGACAGCGCGTTGAGGTAAGCCGGGAGCACGCCGGTCAGCGTCTTGCCTTCACCGGTCTTCATCTCCGCGACGTTTCCGAAGTGCAGCGCCGCGCCGCCCATCAACTGCACCTTGAACGGCTTCTGGTCGAGCACCCGCCAGGCCGCCTCGCGGGCGACGGCGAACGCTTCGGGCAGCAGGTCGTCGAGGCTTTCGCCGTTGTCCACGCGCTTTTTGAACTCGTCGGTCTTGGCCCGCAGTTCAGCGTCGGTCAGCTTCTCGACGTCGCCCTCCAGGGAGTCGACGTAGTCGGCCACCCCCTTGAGGCGTTTGACCATCCGGCCCTCGCCGAGACGCAGCAACTTTTGCAGCACGCTAGTTCCCCTATGGGTTTGGAAGTCTTGAGCTCAACCCATGGTAGGCGACATGCGCCCTGAACCCGGCCCAGCTGCGTCAGGCCAGGCGAAATATGGGTCGGCCCGGCTCAGGTGAGCCGGACCGAACCACGCGGCTCAGGCGCCGAAATCAAGCCTCCGGCTCAGGCGAGCCGAATCAAGCCGTAGTCGTAGGCGTGCCTGCGGTAGACCACCGACGGCAGGTCGCTCTCCTTGTCATGGAAAAGGAAGAAGTCGTGGCCTACCAGTTCCATCTGCGACAGCGCGTCGTCGACGGTCATCGGGGTGGCCGGATGCTCCTTGATCCGCACGATGCGTCCGGGCTCGTGCTCGTCGAGCGCCGCGCCGTCGTGTTCGGCCGGCGTCGCTGTCAGCGGCTCGGGTGGTGCGGTGACCGCGGTGGCCTTGGCGACCGATACCGGGGTTTTGTCGCCGTAGTGGATCTTGCGGCGATCACGCGCACGGCGCAGCCGCTCGGCGAGCTTGTCCACCGCTGATTCCATCGCGCCGTAGAAGCTGTCGGCACAGGCTTCGGCGCGGACCACGGGGCCGCGGCCGCGCGCGGTGATCTCCACATGTTGGCAATACTTGCGTTGACGTCGGTTCCGCTCGTGATCGAGCTCAACGTCGAACAGATAGATCGAGCGGTCGAATCGTTCCAGGCGTGACAGTTTCTCTGCGACGTACGTGCGGAAGTGGTCGGGGATCTCGACGTTGCGACCGGTGACCGCGACTTCGGCGCGCGGTCGGGTTTCGGGCGTTTCGTCCTCGATCACCATCGTTCGGGAGTCCAGGGATTGGCTTGACATGCTTGGCAACTCGTTTCTTCGGCGTCCGCACGCGTGAGCGTGCCCGGGTTGTCGTGATCCGCACCGACGGGGCTTTGCATGTCTCGCCGCTCGCCGGTGCAAGGTGTCGTCTACTCACCTCCTACCGCGTCGGCGATGCTGGCGCTTCGTATCTGAGCGCCGGCCGTGAGTCATTCACGGGTGTTGAAGCCGACGGTAGCCGCGTTCACCCGGTAGTGCCAGTGAATCCGGGTACCTGTTTCCAGTTCTTCACCTCGGTCTGATATGTAGGGCCTGAAATCCGGCCTCGCGGCGCGGTCACGCGTTTGCCACAACCAGCACGGCCGCCACGCGCGCCCCAATGGTGTGCAGCACGCGAACCGACTCGGCGGCGGTGGCGCCGGTGGTGACGATGTCGTCGACGACGAGCACTTCGTCCGCGACAGGCCGCACGACTCGGACCCGGCCGCCGATGTTGCGCTGCCGATCGGCGGTGGACAACCCGACCGAATCCGCCACGAGAGCGCGTGTGCGCAGCGCCTGGACGACGCCCACCCCCGGCAGGTCGGCGACAGCGGTACGCGCAATCCGAGTCACCGGGTCACCGCCGCGCCGACGGGCCGACCACCGGCGGGTCGGTGCGGGGACCACCGTCAGCGGGCTATCGAGAAGACCCCAGGTCAGCAGGTGGGACAGGCCGGCCCGCAGCGCCCCGGCAAGCGGGCGCAGCAGATCGGTTCGGCCGTGCTCTTTGACCGCGATGACGGCTGCTCGCCGCGGCCCCGCGTAACGGCCCAGGGAATACACCGGGACGCCGGGATCCACCCGCGGCGAGACGAGGTGCGGATCCTCTGCCCTGACCGTCAGCGTCGCCGCGCAGGCCGCGCACCACCGCGTCGACGGTGCGCCGCAGCCGCCGCACTGCAGCGGGAGAACGAGATCGAGCACGCGGTCAGTGTGGCGGTGGTGGGTGACACGGGTACTCCGTGGGCATGCAGGACCAACGGGAGTCGTGGATCGTCGATTGCCTGGTGAGTGCGTTCGCCGATCTGATGAAGGCCGATCCAGATGCGTTCCGGACCAAGTTCCGCAAGATGGCGGCCGAGCCCTTCGCCTTCTTCCGCGGCAGCGCGTGCGTCTTCTACGGCGACGTCGCCGCGCGCGAGGACCGCTGGGCCGACGAGCGCACCAGCCGGGTGTGGATCCAGGGCGATCTGCACACCGAGAACTTCGGCACCTATATGGACGGCGAAGGCACGCTGATCTTCGACGTCAACGACTTCGACGAGGCCTACATCGGTCACTTCACCTGGGACCTGCAGCGGTTCGCGGCCAGCGTCGCGCTGATGTGTTGGCAGAAGGCGCTGTCGGACCACGAGATCAGCGGGCTGATAAACACTTTCGCGCACGCCTACGTCGATCAGGTGCGGTGGTTCCTGCAGGCCGACGACGACACGGGCTTCTCCTTGAATCTCGACACCGCACGCGGCGCCGTGCTGTCCGCGTTGCAGAGTGCGCGATTGTCGACGAGGGCCGAGATGTTGGATCGTCTCACCGTGGTCGACGACTGGGACCGACGCTTCCGGGACGCCGCGGGCGTACGCCGACTCGAGGATGCCGAACGCGACAACGTCGAGGGCGCGTTCGCGCGATACCTCGAGACCATCCCCAAAACCAAACGGTTCCAGGGCATCACCTACGACATCAAGGATGTGATCGGCAAGACGGGTCACGGTATCGGCAGCGCGGGTCTGCCGACCTACACCGTGCTGATCGAGGGATTCAACCAGGCGCTGGACAACGACGCCGTGCTGTCGATGAAGCAGGGCAACATCGCCGCGCCCAGCCGTGTCGTCGAAGAGGCGGGCCTGGGCCGGCATTTCAAGCATCATGGCCACCGAACGGCGGTGTCACAACGTGCGCTGCAGGCGCATGCCGATCCGCTGCTCGGCTACACCGACATCGACGGCGTCGGGTTCGTCGTGAGCGAGTTATCGCCGTATGCAGCCGATCTCGACTGGAGCGAGTTGACCGAACCGGACGAATTGGACGAGGTGATCGAGCAGCTGGGGCGGGCGGTGGCCAAGGTGCATTGCGTCGGGGATGCCGACAGCGACCAGAAGGTGGTCGAGTTCCAGACCGAGGAGGCGATCGACGCGGTCATCGGCGACCATGTCGACGAGTTCTCGGCCGACCTCGTGACGTTCGGGCTTCAGTACGCCCGCATCGTGCGCGACGATCACCGCCATTTCGTCGAAGCGTTTCGCGAAGGCCGCATCCCGGGGGTCACGTCGACCTGACCCGTCAGCGCAAGACGATCGAATCGCCTTGCAATGCCACTGGTTTCGACACCAACGGACGCGTTGCCGGTCCGTTCGCCACCGTGCCGTCCAGGTGGAACTTGCTGCCGTGGCAGGGGCAGTTGATCGTGGCGCCTGCGACGTCGCGCACCGTGCACCCGGCGTGAGTGCAGGTGGCCGAAAATCCCATGAAATCACCCGCCGTCGGTTGCGTCACCACGGTCTGGTCGACGATGACACCTCCGCCGACCGGGACGTCGGCGACGTTTGCGAGGACCGCAACCGGCACCACCGCGCCACCGGTCGTCGTCACGGCCGACTCCTCGGCGGCGTCGGGATCCTTGCCGTACGTGCTGCAGGCCCCCAACGCGGTACCAGCGATTCCGAGCCCCGCACCCGCAAGGAATTGTTTGCGTCGCATGGCGATTCCTTTCCTCAGAACCTCAGCCCGCTGGTCTGGAAGAACCACAGCGCCGAGGTGAGCCAGACGTAGACCAACCCGAAGAACACCAGTCCCCCGACGACGGGAAGCACCCAGCCGTGAAGCCCGCCGCGCGTCAACAGGATCATCTTGGTGACGAAGACCCCGTAGAAGAAACAGCCGAACAGCGAGTGAAACAGCACCCGGCTGTCGGTTTCGGCGAAGCCGAGAGCGTAGAGGCAGTGCACGGCCACCGGCACAGTGGCCAACACCGCCAACCGCCCCGACCATATGTGGGCCGTTCCTATCCACGTCGGCGCGCGCCCACCGGGCGTCAACCGATACATCACGAACGCCGAGGACAGTTGGAACAGCGCCAACACAATCGCGAGAGTGGCCAGCCACGACTTCACCGCCGTGCCGCTGGAGAACCCCGCCACGTTGATCGAGAAGAATTGCGGCTCATGGATCTTGCCGAACACTCCGAGCGCGACGGCGACCATTGCGCCGAGGCTGACGGCGATCAGCATCCCCACTGTGCCGGTGTTGCGGGTGACGACGGGATCAGACATCGCCGCTGCGCACGCCGTTCCGCTCGTACACAAAGAGGCCGGCGGGCGCTTCGGCTGCCGGCGCGGTGAGCGGCTGTCAGCCCGGCAGCACGGGTTCGGCGCCGGGCACCAGCAGCGGACGCACCTCGGCCCACGCCGGATCGTCCTCGGCCACCGAACCGGAGAGTTGCACGACCCCACGGGCATCGGCCACGTACACCGTCGACGGGTTGGCCGCCACGGTGGTGACCGGCATCAGCAGGTTGCGGCTCGGACCGTCGGAGTTGACACCGTCGAGGTTGACGTAGGACACCGGATGCGCAGGATCGGTGCGGCTGACCACGATGTCGTCGCCGGTGCGCCATGACAGCGACACCACGGTGTTGCCCAGGCCGTAGCCCAGGCGTCGCGGGTAGGTCAGCGCGTAGCCGCCGCCGGGCGTCTGTTCGACACCGGCCAATACGACCCGGCCGTCGATCACCATCGCCGCGCGGGTGCCGTCGCGCGACAGCTGCAGTTCGGTGATCACGCCGGGAAACCTGCTCGACACCAGCGTGGAGTCGATCGGTATGCGCGCCGGCTGGCCCGACGCGTCCTGGATGACACGCACGACGTTGTTGCCGTCGATCACCACCCACACCGCGTTGTCCAGCGACCAGCTCGGCCGCGACAGGCTTCGGGCATCCAACACCTGCGACGCGGCCCCGCCGAGCGCGCCGACCCACATCGACGACGCCATATCCGGTGCGTCCGGCCGCACCGTGACGATCGACGCCACCTCCTGGCCCGTGCGGGACACCGCCGCCGCGGTCTGGTTCGGCATCTGCCCGAACTGTCCGGGAACCCGCGGCGCCCGCCGACCGTCGAGCGCGACCAGCGAACCGCCCACCAGCGCGTGCAGGCCCGCCGCCACTCCCGAGGCCGCGCCCGGGTCGGTGGCCGCCACGTCGGAGGTCTCCCACCCGTCGGTGAACCGGTCGTCGAGGGCGGCGCCGTCGGCGTTGATCACGTACGGCCCGTTGACCCCCGCGCGGGACAGCGTCCAGATGAGTTGCGCCGCAAGCAGTTGCCTGCTGTGCGGATCGGTGGTCGACAGGTTGTCCAGATCGATTTTGGCGCCGCCGTAGCCCCGGCCGACGCCCATCTTGCCGCCGTCGGCGCGGGTGACCGGGCCGCGCAGTTTCAGTGGCGGTTCGAGGAGATTGCGGACGGTCTTGGCCATCTCCGGTCGCGGCCCGGCGATCAGCTTGCTCACCAGTTCGGTGGCCAACTGGTCGGGATCGGACACCGCGACATAGCGCGGATCGGGCACCACGGTGCTGCCGGTCGGGTCGACGAAGTACAGGGTGTTGCGTCGATAGGTGGCCTGAAACTGCTGCCAGTCCAGGAAGACGCCGTTCGGCAGCTTGTCGATGCGCCAACCGTCGGCGGTCTTGACCAGTTCGATCGGCCCCGGGTCGGGCAGCGCGCCCTCCCCCGTTTCGAACACACCCATGTCCGACAGCGATCCGAGGATGTCGGCGCGCATGGTCACCGACACCCGGTCGGGACCACGCGTCTCGACGAACACCACGTTGTCGATCAGCAGCGCGCTGCCCGCGTCATCCCACGCTTGCGAAGCTGATTCGGTCAGGAACTGGCGCGCAGCCAGATGCCGGTTCGCGGGATCGGCGGTGGCCTTGAGGAATTCGCGCAGCAACACGTCGGGATCCATGCCCGGAGTCGGCTTGGGCAGGCTCGGCGGGGCGGGTCGGTCGACGGTTCCGATAGCTTGCGGGGAGGACGAACTGGGCACGCCCGCACAGCCGGTGAGAACCAACGCCAGCACGCTCAGGATTGCCAGCAGGATTCTCACACGGACTCCTGCGCGGGTTCACGATCGTGGCTGCGCGGCGGCACATTCTCGGGCCCAACGGGTTTGAGCGGCAGCGGGCTGGTGGTCACCTTGTGCCCGCGCACGAGCGGCAGCGTGAGACGGAAGCAGGCGCCGTTACCCGGCTCACCCCAGGCCTCCAGCCTGCCCTGGTGCAGGCGGGCGTCCTCGATGCTGATCGCCAAACCGAGACCTGTGCCGCCGGAACGACGCACCCGCGAGGGGTCCGACCGCCAGAACCGGCTGAACACCAGTTTCTCCTCGCCGGGCCGCAGTCCCACCCCATGGTCGCGGACGGTGACGGCGACGGTGTCGTCGTCGGCGGCCATCCGGATGCGGACAGGTTTGTGCTCGGCGTGGTCGATGGCGTTGGCGATGAGGTTGCGCAGAATGCGCTCCACGCGCCGCGGGTCGACCTCGGCGATGACCTCCTCGGTGGGCATGTCGACGACGAGTTCGACGTCGGCGTCTTGGGCCAGGTGTCCGACGTTGTCCAACGCGCTTCGCACCGTCGACCGCAGATCCAGCGACTCGACCGACAGCTCGGCGACACCGGCGTCGTGGCGGGAGATCTCCAACAGATCGTTGAGCAACGTCTCGAACCGGTCGAGCTCGCTGACCATCAGCTCGGTGGACCGGCGCAGCGCGGGATCGAGATCCTCGCTGTGGTCGTAGATCAGGTCGGCGGCCATGCGCACCGTCGTCAACGGGGTGCGCAGTTCGTGGCTGACGTCGGAGGTGAACCGGCGCTGCAGGTTGCCGAACTCCTCGAGTTGGGTGATCTGGCGGTGCAGGCTCTCGGCCATGTCGTTGAACGAGACGGCGAGGCGGGCCATGTCGTCCTCGCCGCGCACCGGCATGCGCTCGGTGAGGTGGCCTTCGGCGAACCGCTCGGCGATACGCGACGCGGAGCGCACCGGCAGCACGATCTGGCGCGCCACCAGCAAGGCGATCGCGGCGAGCAGGCCGAGCAGCACCACGCCGCCGGTGGCCATCGTCCCGCGCACCAGCGCGATCGTGGACTCCTCGTTGTTGAGCGGGAAGATCAGATAGAGCTCGAGGTTGGTCACCGATGACGACGTCGGACTGCCGACGATCAGCGCGGGCCCGGAGAAGCCGTCGGTGTGCACGGTCGCGTACTGATAGCTGACCTGGCCGGCCTTGACGAACTCCCGCAGCGTGTTGGGCACCTGCTGGACCGGGCCTGCCGCGGTCGCCGCACGCGGCCCGTCACCAGGCACCACCAGAACCGCGTCGTAGGTTCCCGCCAGGCCCGGTTCGGCGTCAGCGCTGCGATCGATCAGCGTGTTGCGCGCCAACTGCAGGCTGCTGTCGAGCGAGCGGGTTTCCTCACCGCCGACGATTCCGCTGACTGTGGTGCGTGCGCGGTCGATCTGCTCGGTGGCCGCGCGGACCTTGACCTCGAGGATGCGATCGGTGATCTGGCTGGTCAGCACGAACCCGAGCACCAGGATCACGGCCAGCGACAGGCCCAACGTCAACGAGACGACACGCAGCTGCAGAGAGCGCCGCCACGCCAAGCTCAACGCCCGGCCCAGCGCTCCCAGCCCCCGCACCAGCGGCGCCGAGCGCCGATGGATGCGTCGTCTGGAGCTGAAGATCACGGCGCCCGCCGAGCGGTCAACACGGCGACCGCCAAGCGGTCGGGATCACGACCACGGCCGACAGCCGTGCATGTCACGGGGGTCCGGCCTTGTACCCCACTCCTCGAACAGTGAGCACCACCTGCGGGTTCTCCGGGTCCTTCTCGACCTTCGCCCGCAACCGTTGGACATGCACGTTCACCAAACGGGTGTCCGCGGGGTGTCGATAACCCCACACCTGTTCGAGCAGCACATCACGAGTAAACACCTGCCGCGGTTTACGCGCCAACGCCACCAACAGGTCGAACTCCAGCGGGGTCAGCGAGATCTGCTCGCCCTGACGGGTGACCTTGTGCGCGGGCACGTCGATGTCGACGTCGCCGATCGACAGCATCTCGGCCGGCTCGTCCTCGTTGCGCCGCAGGCGGGCCCGCACGCGGGCGACGAGCTCTTTGGGCTTGAACGGCTTCATCACATAGTCGTCGGCGCCGGACTCCAGGCCCAGTACGACGTCGACGGTGTCGGTCTTGGCCGTCAGCATCACGATCGGCACGCCGGAATCCGCGCGGAGCACCCGGCAGACGTCGATGCCGTTCATGCCGGGCAGCATCAGGTCGAGAAGGACCAGATCGGGCCGCAGCTCGCGGACCGCGGTCAGCGCTTGGGTGCCGTCGCCGATGACGGCGGTGTCGAAGCCTTCGCCCCGCAGCACGATGGTGAGCATCTCGGCGAGCGACGGGTCATCGTCGACAACCAGAATCCTTTGCCTCATGGAGACCATGGTGTCACCGAATTGCGATAAACCCCGGCTACCACACGGCGCGTTTCGCGCTTTGACCGGCGAATGGCGCCGAACGGGGCTAGTGAGCGTCCAGTTCGGCGGCGAGCGCGACCGGATCGACGTCGGGTCCGGCGACCTTCCAGCGGCCGCACCACTGCGATGCGGCCAGTGCGGCGTAGACGTCGGAGGTGCGTTGCTGCAGCCCGCCGTCGCGCTCGTAGGCGTCTTTGGCCCGGTCCACTTCGGTGTTGGCGCGCTGCTCGGCGCGCTGGGCGGCCAGTTCTATGGGCACGGCCAGCAGCACCTGTGCGTGCGGCCGCGGAAGCGCGAGGCGCTCGTACTCCAGGGCGCGCACCCACTCGACGACCTCGCCGTCGGCGTCCTGGCGAAGGCGCGCGGCGCTGTAGGCGGCGTTGGACGCGACATAGCGGTCCAGGATGACGATGTCGTAGGCGTCCTGCAGGCGTTCGATCTCGGCTCGGGCGCGGGCACGGTCGAGCGCGAACAACACCGCCATCGCGTACACGGAGTCGGCGAGGTCACCGTGGGATCCGTGCAGCGCCTCGGCGGCCACGTCGGCCTCCACCGACTGGCCGTAGCGCGGAAACGCCAGGCTCGTCACCGTCCTGCCCTCGGCTTCGAACGCCGTTCGAAGTCCGTTGGTCAACGTGCGCTTACCCGCGCCGTCGACCCCTTCGATGACCATCAGCACGGCTGTGAGACTAGCGATGCCCAGTCGCCGCCGGCGCCATCAGACGTCGTGTTCGGCCGGATCAGGGGCCGTCTCCCGAGAGATCGCCCGGAGGCGTTCGAGGTCGGCGGGGTGAAGGCCGGATTGGCCGGCCATGGCGTCCATCAACAGCTCGATCTGGCGGCGCAGCGCGGGCACGTACTCCTCACAATGCTCATTGTGCGCATGCGCGATGAGCATGCGCAGCACGCGCAGCACGGTGGCGACGACGTTCGGCTGGCCCACCGAGCTCTGGCGAATTTGGTCGAACGCGTGCGCGACGTACTCCTCGTGCGACAGATCCCACGGGCGAAGAAGGATCCTGTCGTCAGGTCCGCACACCGCCGGCGGCGGCATGTCCGCCGTCAGCAGTTTGCGCATCATGCTGCCGAGGCGCAGCATCACGTCGGCCGCGGTGGTCGGGTCGTTGATGGCGGGGCTGAGCGCACGCAGGGCGATGTCGACCAGTTGGCGGATCCCGAAGTCGACGTCTTGCTGCATGGTGCGGATGTCGGCCACCTCCACCGTCGACATCAGCTTGCGCTCGACGCGGTCAGGATCGGCCGGCTTCGGCCACAAGGTCATCAGTACCTCACCCTGATGGATGTAGGCGCCGGTGCGGGTCTCCAATCGCACGACGGTCGCGGGCGGGACGGCGGCGAGGATGTATCTGCTCGCCGACTGGGTGACCCAGCCGTCGCTGCCCGCATGGACCGTGAGGTGCTCGCCCGTACCCGGTGCCGGCGGGTGCGGGGCCGGTGTCTCCATACGCGTCTGCCGCGCCTGCTCGTCGATGACAGTGTCGGCCTCCGCGGCGATGGTGCGCACCACCTCCCCCACCTGGAGGCCATAGGCCAGCCGATTGAGGTAGGCGATGATCAACAGCACCGTCACCACCGCCAGCACGACCGCCGCCGTCATCGACACCCGCGGCGCATTCGACATCGGGTCCCCGCTGATATGGCGAAGGGTCAGCACACAGAACACGAAGGTGCCCACCAGCAGGCCTATCACCGACTGGCTGAGCCGGTCCCGGATGAACGACCGCATCACCCGGGGGGAGAACTGGCTGCTGGCCAGCTGCAGGCTGACCACCGTAAGCGAAAAGACCACCCCGGCGGTCGTGATGGTGGCGCCCGCGACGGTGCTCAGTAACCACGTCGCCGCATTGCTGTTCATCTCGAGTGTCAACGGCAGCGAAGTGTCCACGCCGATGACGTCGTCGAGATAGGCCGTCACCTCCGCTAAGGCGATGCCGCCCACCAGGACCAGCGCGGGCAGCGCGAAGAGGCTTTCGCGGAAGTGGTAACGGGCGGTGGCGAAGCGCAGGGCCGACGGTCCGCTGAAGGGACGCATCATACCGTCGTGCACCTGATGTGTTGTGCGCCATGCCATTTGCCTGGGACAGCTGCGCCCTTGCTGCGCTCCCATGGGCAGAGTGGTTGGAGAGCGACGCGACTCGGCGGCGTCGCGCCGCCTCCGACCGAAGGACGGATGGTGAGGGTCGTCATGGTTCTCCCGGTGTAACAGAATGCCTTCGCCTACCTGGAGTTCCGGCTGCCGGTGTGGAGCGCCTCCTGCCAGTCCGGCACCCGGGGCAGCCCACTAGGACCGCGCCGACAGCATCCTGCGAGCCGGGCATGGCCTCGGGTATACACCAAGCAATGTCAACCGAAACGCCTCTGCTGCTGGTGCTTGACCTCATCGGCACGTTAGCGTTTGCTCTCAACGGCGCCCTCGTCTCACTGCGCGCAACGCGTCTGGACATCTTCGGCGTCGTCACCGTTGGCATGCTCACCGGCCTGGGCGGTGGCGTCATCCGCGACATCCTTCTCGATTCACTTCCGCCTGCGACCTTCGTGGACTGGCGTTATCTGGCCGTGGCAGCGGGCGGCGGCGTCATCGCGTTCGCCCTGAGTCCTGCGCTCGAGCGGTTCACGATGCCCATCACCATCGCCGATGCCGTGGGGCTGAGCGTGTTCGCGGTGCTCGCCGCCTATAAGGCGCTGAACCTCGAGTTCGGCGTCCTTCAGGCGGTCATCGTCGGCACCATCACCGCCGTGGGCGGAGGGACCATCCGCGATGTAGCGATCGGGCAGGTGCCCACGGTGTTCCGCAGCGAGCTCTATGCGATACCGGCGATGACCGGCGCGGCCTGCGCGGCGATCCTCCACGGGCTCGGCGTCCAGAGCATCGCGGCGACGCTGAGTGCCGCGGGGGTGTGCTTCGTGATCCGCATCGTGGGCGTGCAGTTCGATCTCCACGCGCCCCGTCCCCCTTGGCAACGTTGAGGCCCACTGGCCCAGTCAGAACCGCCCGCAGTTAGACGCTGTCGGCACACCCTTGAATCGGTCCGCGATCCACTGCATGGCGGGTTCACCGTCGACCAGCATGGGCAGGCCGTGGTTGACCATCGCCTTGTTGAGGAACGGCGGTTGTTCGTTGGTGCGCGCCTCGACGTCTGCGCCCTGAGCGCACCAGTCGCGACCCATCTGCATCGCCGGCGCCCACGGGACCAGCGGGTCGTACCGGTTGGCGTTGATGAGTACGGGCGCATTGGGTTTCATGCGGCCCAGCTTCTGCTCGTCGAACAGCGACTTGAACGGCTCCTGCTCGACGAGTTCGAAGATGTCCTGATTGAAGTACGGCTGCAGGTGCCGGAACATGAACTTCGTCAGCGTCTCTGCGACACACTGGTCCTGCACTTTGAAGAGCATGTCGGCGCCGCGCGGTGTCAGCGTGGCCCTGATCGCCGCCTCGTGTTCGGGATAAGCCGTCATCACCCCGTTCAGCGCATAACCCACTGCCCCGATCAGCATGCTGCCGTCGATGAACGGGAACAGCGCCTTGAGATCGGCGGGCGGCGCCCCGGCGTATGAGCCGACCACGTTGAGTTCGGGGGCGTACGACTCGGCCATCTCCGCGGCGGACGCCGCCGCACCACCGCCCTGTGAGTAACCCCAAAATGCCAGCGGGCCGTCGGGAACCAGCGAGGTTACGGGTAGGTTCTTGGCGGCGCGCGCCGCGTCGAGCATCGCGTGGCCCTGCGACACCCGGTTCGCGTAGGTGTGCAGCCCCGGGGTGCCAAGACCCTCGTAGTCGGTCATGACGATCGCGAAACCGCGCGCGACCATCGTCGCGACGAACAACTCCTCGTAGTTGAACGCCAGGTCGAGGTACGGCGACCAGTGGATGCCCTGATTGAACTGCCGCGACGGCGCGCACTGGTCGCCCTGGCCCTGGGTGCCAGGACCGTACACGATCAGCGGGCGCGGCCCGCCGAACGGCCACGGCGCGTGCGGTTCGAAGTACGTGCCGGTGACGACGTTCGGGTTTCCTCGAGCGTCGTTGCTGCGGTACATGATCCGCGTGCCGTCGGCCATGATCATGCCGAGTTCGCCGGACGGTTCGAGCACCAGGCGCGACGGCTCCGTGCGGACCAGATCGCCGGGCTTGCCCGGCGGCAGCGGATCCGGCGGCGTGTAGAACGCCTGGTACTCGTCCTCGTTGAAATAGGGATGGTGATCGTCAATGGTCGGGTCGTCGGCCGCCGCGGGCGCCGAGACACCGAGGGAAAAGAGGATGAGGGCAATCGCGATTTCGACGATGCGACGCACCGGTCGGACGTTAGCAACGAAACTCATTCTATGAGGCGTGTTTCCGGCTCAACGGTGTCGTGTCGTCGCAGTCGAGCGATGAGTTCGCGCGCCGGTGCAAGTCTGCTTACCCGAACCCCTTTCGTGACGAGGAGGCGCTGGGAATGACGACTCATGCGGTCGGAACGCGTGAACAGTGGAGAACGGCCTACGAGCGGCAGCTGGCCAAGGAGAAGGAGCTGACCCACAGGGCCACCGAGCTGGCGCAGGAGCGGCAGGCGCTGCCGTGGGTGCGCGTGGACAAGCCGTACGAGTTCGACACCACCGCGGGGCGTCGCACGCTCGCCGAGCTGTTCGACGGCAGATCACAGTTGATCGTGCGGCACTTCATGCACGGGCCGAAGACACCGGAGGGTTGCCCGGGATGCACCTTCGAAACCGACAACCTGGTCGGCGCGGTGGCTCACCTGGCCCGGCGCGACGTCACGTTCATCCTGTCGTCGCGTTCGCCGTTGCCGGTGTTGACCGCCTACAAGCAGCGGATGGGCTGGGAGATCGAGTGGGTGTCCTCCGGCGACACCGACTTCGACGCCGACTTCTTCAGCTACATGCACGTCCCGACGCCGCGCCGCGACTTCGGGTCGGGCAGCGGCAGCATGCTCGACGTGATGGAGCTGATGGCGCTGAGCTGTTTCGCGCTGGAGGACGGCGTCGTCTACCACACCTACTCGACCTACGATCGCGGCACCGAAGCGCTCAACGCCACCTGGCAGCTGTTGGACCGCGCGCCCAAAGGCCGCGGCGAGGACTTCTCCGACTGGCCGCGCAAGCGCGATGAATATCAGGCGTAGCGCCGCTTGGGGGTTGCTGCATGCCTCCTGTGAACCTGCTTGGGAGGCAGCGCATCAGCCATCGCCCGGTTCCACACTGGCAGTCACACCCTGATCGAAGGAGCTCGTCCGATGTTCGGAACCCGTAGGGCGTACCCGCTCTCGTTGGCCGTCGTGGCCGGCGCCGCGCTGCTCGGCTTGTCCCCGTTGGCCAACGCCGAGCCGGCGAACTGCACCAGCGCCGATCTCGAAGGCGTCCGCGCCGGGGTCGACGCGTCAACGTCGGCCTACTTATTCACCCATCCTGACCTCAACGGCTTCATGAGCAGCCTCAGAGGCATGTCGCGTGAGGGGGTGGCCGAGCAGGTGAAGGGATACATGGCCAGCCATCCGCAGGAGAACGCCGAGATAGCGGGTATCCGGCAGCCGCTGATGGATCTGAAGAACCACTGCAAAGGTGTGGACCCGACACCCTAACCACTGCAGCACAACCGTCTGGGGCCCCGAGAACGAAAGCCCCCGGCACGCGGATGTGCCGGGGGACCTTCGGGTGACGATCAGTAGCGGTAGTGCTCGGGCTTGTACGGGCCCTCGACGTCGACACCGATGTACTCGGCCTGCTCCTTGGTGAGCTTGGTCAGCTGACCGCCGAGTGCCTCGACGTGGATCTTGGCGACCTTCTCGTCGAGGTGCTTGGCCAACCGGTAGACCGCGTTGTCGTACTCGTCGTTCTTGGTCCACAGCTCGATCTGGGCGATGACCTGGTTGGAGAAGCTGTTGCTCATCACGAACGACGGGTGGCCGGTCGCGTTACCCAGGTTGAGCAGCCGGCCCTCGGACAGCACCACGATCGACTTGCCGTTGTCGAAGATCCACTGGTCGACCTGCGGCTTGATGTTGAGCTTCTTGGCGCCCGAGCGCTCGAGGGCGGCCATGTCGATCTCGTTGTCGAAGTGGCCGATGTTGCCCAGGATCGCCTGGTCCTTCATCGCGCGCATGTGATCGAGCGTGATGATGTCCTTGTTGCCCGTCGAGGTGATGACGATGTCGGCCTCGCCGATGGCCTGCTCGACGGTGACCACGTCGAAGCCGTCCATCAGCGCCTGCAGCGCGTTGATCGGATCGATCTCGGTGACCGACACCCGCGCGCCCTGGCCTGCCAGCGACTCCGCGCAGCCCTTGCCGACGTCGCCGTAGCCGCAGATCAGCACCTTCTTGCCGCCGATCAGCACGTCCGTGCCGCGGTTGATGCCGTCGATCAGCGAGTGCCGGGTGCCGTACTTGTTGTCGAACTTGCTCTTGGTGACCGAGTCGTTGACGTTGATCGCCGGGAACGGCAGCTCACCGACGGCCTCGAACTGGTAGAGGCGCAGCACGCCGGTCGTCGTCTCCTCGGTGACGCCCTTGACCGACTCTGCGATCTTCGTCCACTTCGTCTTGTCGGTCTCGAAGCGCTCGCGCAGCACCCCGAGGAAGACCTTCCACTCCGCCGGATCGTCGTCTTCGGCGGGCGGGACCACACCCTGCTTCTCGTACTGTGCGCCGCGCAGCACCATCATCGTGGCGTCGCCGCCGTCGTCGAGGATCATGTTCGCCGGCTCGCCTTCCCAGGTGAGCATCTGCTCGGCGGCCCACCAGTACTCCTCGAGCGTCTCGCCCTTCCACGCGAACACCGGGGTGCCCTTCGGCTCCTCCGGCGTGCCGTGGGGGCCGACGACGACGGCCGCGGCGGCGTGATCCTGGGTGGAGAAGATGTTGCACGACGCCCAGCGGACGTCGGCGCCCAGCGCCGTCAGCGTCTCGATCAGCACCGCCGTCTGCACGGTCATGTGGAGCGAGCCCGAGATCCGCGCGCCCTTGAGCGGCTGCACGTCGTGGTACTCCTCGCGCAGCGCCATCAGACCGGGCATCTCATGCTCGGCCAGGCGGATCTCCTTGCGGCCGAAGTCGGCCAGTGACAGGTCGGCGACCTTGTAGTCGATCCCGTTGCGGGAGTCGGCCTTCAGCTCAGTCATGTAGAGCCCCTTTTCATTCGTCATTGCCTATGAGCGCACAGATGTGCGCACGGCGACATCCATGTAGACATCCATAGCCTGCGGGCTCGCGGGACAGGCGCTTGTGCGGTGAAACCGGCCGTGGCGCTCTGACAGCTAAGGAATATCGATAACACCGTAGCGTTCGGCGAAGGGCGTCATCAATCGGGCCAGGTCACGGGCCACGTCGTGGCCCCGGGCCGGCGATGCGCTGGGGTCTGCTTCCGGCGGCATCGAGACGTAGCTCATCGCGAGCCGGACGATGGCCCTGGCCAGCACTCCGGCGTCCTCTTCGCTGGTCTTCACCCAGCTGTCGACGAACGTCTGCGTCAGCCGCCGACTGCAGTGGATGATGATCGGACCGCTGTCGGTGGTGATGAGCTGCAGCAGATCGGGCTTGGCCTCGCCGGTCAGCAACGAGATCACCAGCGGGTCGGCTGCCGACTCGGCGAAGAAGTCGCGGAAGCCCTGGCTGAACGCGGCGAAGACGTCGCCGGCGTTGCCCGCGATGGCGTCGTCGATCTGGTCGACGAGCCGGTCGGCCAGGCGCATCGCGTATGCCTGCGCCAGCCCCTGGCGCGAGCCGAACTCGTTGTAGATGGTCTGCCTGCTGATGCCTGCCGCCTTGGCGACGTCGGCCAGGGTGATGGCCGACCAGTCGCGGGTGAGCAGCAGTTCGCGCATGCCGTCCAGAATGGAATCGCGCAGCAGCACCCTCGACGCTTCGGCGTACGGGATGCGCTGCGCGGTCCGGCGCGGGCTGTTCACACGCGCGACCTTATTCCCTTCCCCCGTCGCTTCGCTCGCCCAGGCAGTCGTCACGGACGCGCGACCTCGACCATCTCGAAGTCGGACTTGGCCGCGCCGCAGTCCGGGCAACTCCAGTCATCGGGGATGTCGTCCCACCGTGTGCCCGGGGCGATCCCGTCCTCGGGCCAGCCCTTCTCCTCGTCGTACTCGAATCCGCACTGCACGCAGACGAACAGTTTGTAATCCATCTTGTTGTTCCTTTTCTCGGGTTGGGGGTCATACCGGTTCGAAGTCGACCTTCTCCCGCACGGCGCAGTCGGGGCAGCACCAGTCGTCGGGAATCTCGCTGAATGGTGTGCCGGGTGAAAAGCCCTCCCGCGGAGCGCCTTTGGCCTCGTCGTAGACGTAGTCACAACCTGGGCAGCGGTAGGCGGTCACTGGACCGTCCCCGCGTACCGGGCCACCGCCTTGTCACGCACGCGAGGGTGGATGTTGACCCGCGCGATGTCGCCGTCGTAGTGGTCGAGCACCCGATGATCCATCACCTTGCGCCACAGCGGCGGGAAGTACGTCAGCGCGATCATCGACGCGTAGCCGCTCGGCAGGTTCGGCGCGCCCTCCATGCTGCGCAGCGTCTGGTAGCGCCGGGTCGGGTTGGCGTGGTGATCGCTGTGGCGCTGCAGGTGATACAGGAACAGGTTGGTCACGATGTGATCGGAATTCCAGCTGTGCGCCGGCGCGCAGCGCTCGTAACGGCCGGACTCGAGTTTCTGACGCAGCAGCCCGTAGTGCTCGAGATAGTTGACCGTCTCGAGCAGCGTGAAGCCGAACACCGCCGAGATGACGATGTAGGGAATAAAGGCCCAGCCGAAGACCGCGATCAGCGCGCCGTAGAACACCGCCGACATCGCCCAGGCGTTGAGGACGTCGTTGGACCAGTGCCACTTGCTCTTGCCTGCGCGCTCGAGCCGCTTGGCCTCCAGCTCCCACGCCGACCTCAGTGATCCGAAGACGCTGCGCGGCAGGAACTCCCAGAACGTCTCACCAAAACGGGCCGATGCGGGGTCCTCGGGGGTCGCGACGCGGACGTGGTGTCCGCGGTTGTGCTCGATGTAGAAGTGGCCGTAGCAGGTCTGCGCCAGCGTGATCTTGGCCAGCCACCGTTCCAGCGAGTCCTTCTTGTGCCCCATCTCGTGGGCGGTGTTGATGCCGACTCCGCCGAGCAGGCCGACGGACAGCGCCAGGCCGATCTTGGCAGGCCAGCCCAGTCCCCCGTCGAAGCCGAGCCAACTCAGATCCGACGCGGTGAACAGATAGGCGCCGACGATCACGCTGGCGTACTGGAACGGGATGTAGGCGTAGGTGCAGTAGCGGTAGTACTTGTCGTTCTCCAACCGCTCCATCACCTCGTCGGGCGGGTTCTGCCCGTCCGGCCCGAACTTCAGATCCAGCGCAGGCAGCAGGATGTAGAGCAGGATCGGCCCGATCCAGAACGGCACCTGCGCGGCGGCGTGCCAGCCCCACTGGTTGAACGCCCAGACCAGCGGCAGCATGACGAACAGTGCCGTCGGCGCGATCAAGCCCATCAGCCACAGGTAGCGCTTCCTGTCCCGCCACTGTGCGATGTCAGGTTCCGGTGTCGTCTGGGTGGTCATTGCCCGCCTCCTGGAGTGAGTGCCGTCACGTCTTGAAGTTGACTATAAGCCGTAATTTGTCTGTTGTCTAGACACAAGAGTATTGTTTGTAAAGTAGTTCCGATGTGCGATGACCGCGCGAGCGGCCAACCTTGTACGGTTTGGGCCCCCGCGATTTCGTACACGGGTTGCGCGCTCGCGCAGGTGTGGCGGGCTACGCCGAGAGTGTCTGGCTTTCGCGGCGGCCGAGCACCGAGTGACGGCGGCCGTAGAGGAAGTAGATGACGACACCGATCGCCATCCAGATCAGGAAGCGGATCCACGTCAGCGCGGTGAGGTTCAGCATCAACCACACGCACGCCACGATCGAGGCGATCGGTAACCACGGCACGCCGGGCACCCGGAAGCCACGCTCCAAGTCGGGCCGGGAGCGTCGAAGCACGATCACGCCCGCGGACACCAGCACGAACGCGAACAGCGTCCCGATGTTGACCATCTCCTCGAGCTTGCCGATCGGGAACACCGACGCGGTGATGGCCACCAGCACGCCGACGATCAGCGTGATGCGCACCGGCGTGCCGTGACGTCCGGTTTTGGCGAGCCCACGCGGAATCAAGCCGTCGCGCGACATCGCGAAGAACACCCGCGTCTGGCCGAGCACCAGCACGATCACCACTGTCGTCAGACCCGCGAGCGCACCGATCGAGATCACCTTTGCCGCCCAGTCGATCCCGTTGGCGCTGAATGCCGTTGCGAGGTTGGCTTTCTCCCCCGCCTCGCGCAGTTCGGTGTAGTGCACCATGCCGGTCAACACCAGGGCCACCGCGACGTAGAGCACCGTGACGATCCCGAGCGAAGCCAGGATGCCGCGGGAGACGTCGCGCTGCGGGTTTTTGGTCTCCTCCGCAGTGGTGGCCACGACGTCGAACCCGATGAACGCGAAGAACACGATGGAGGCGCCGGCCAACAAGCCGTACCACCCGTAGCTGCTGCCCTCGGCGCCGGTGATCAGCGAGAGCAGCGATTGGTCGGTCCCCCGTCCGCCTTCCCCGGGTTCGGCCGGCGGCACGAAGGGCGAATAGTTGGCCGCCTTGATGTAGAACGCCCCGACGGCGACGACCAGAAGCACCACGGCCACCTTGATCACGGTGATCGCCAGGCTGACGCCGGCGGAGAGCTTCGTCCCCAAGGCCAGGATGGTGGTGACGAAGGCGATGATCAGCAGTGCGCCCCAATCCAATTGCACCACACCGAGATCCGCTGTCCCGCCGCCGAACTCGAACACCTCGCCGAGGTAACTCGACCATCCCTTCGCGACCACCGCCGACGCGACCGCGAACTCGAGGATCAGGTCCCAGCCGATAATCCAGGCGATGAACTCGCCGAATGTCGCGTAGGAGAACGTGTAGGCGCTGCCCGCGACCGGAACCGTGGAGGCGAACTCCGCATAGCACAGCGCGGCCAACCCGCAGGCGATCGCGGCGAGGACGAACGAGATCGAGATCGCCGGCCCGGTGATGTTACCGGCGGTCGAGGCGGTGATCGTGAAGATGCCCGCCCCGATCACCACGGACACCCCGAACACTGTGAGGTCCCACCAGTTCAGGTCCTTGCGTAACCGGGTGTCCGGGTCATCGGTGTCCGCGATCGACTGCTCCACCGACTTCGTCCGCCGAGCCATCGCACGTCCTCCCGTTGGGTCCGTTTCGGCAATCTACCGAGTACCGTGCACCCAATGGGGCGGAGTTATAAACACGTGGCCGTGATCGGGGGCAGTCTCGCGGGCATGTGCGCGGCCCGGGTCCTCTCGGACGTCAGCGATCGGATCACCATCTACGAACGCGACGACCTGCCCGACGATCCCGCCAACCGCGCGGCCGTGCCGCAAGGCCGCCACGTGCATCTGCTGATGGCCCGCGGCGCCGAGGAGTTCGAAAGCCACTTCCCCGGCCTGCTCGCCGACATGGTGGCCGACGGGGTGCCGATCCTGGAGAACCGGCCCGACTGCATCCACTTCGGCGCGGCCGGCCACGTGCTCGGCACCGCACACCGGTTGCGCGACGAGTTCACCGCCTACGTGCCCAGCAGGCCGCAACTCGAATGGCAGATCCGCAAGCGGGTGAAGGACATCGACAACGTCGACTTCGTACACGCCGGCGTCGTCGAACCCGTCTACGACGCCGCGCGGGAGCGGGTGACCGGTGTGCTGCTCGATTCGGGTCAGATCGTCGACGCCGATCTGGTGGTCGACGCCGCCGGCCGAGGCACCCGCCTGCCCGCGTGGCTGGAGAAGTGGGGTTACTCGCGGCCGGCCGAGGAAACGGTCGACGTCGGCATCGCCTACGCCAGCCACCAGTTCCACGTCCCCGAGGGCCTACTGGCCGAGAAGGTCGTGGTCGCAGGTGCTTCGCGAGAACAACCGCTCGGCATCGGCATGCTGTTCTACGAGGACGGCAACTGGAACGTCACAGCCTTCGGTGTGGGCAAGGTGCCGCCACCACAGACTGTCGAGCAGATCCTCGACCTGGCCGACGAGATCCTGCCACCGCACGTGTCGTCCGCGCTGCGCCAGGCCACCCCGCTGGGCGAGACGGCGTTTCACCGGTATCCGACGAGTCGGTGGCGCCGCTACGACAGCCTGGAACGCTTCCCGGCGGGCATCATCCCGTTCGGCGACGCCGTGGTCAGCTTCAACCCGACATTCGGCCAGGGTATGACCATGACGGCGATCCAGGCCGGCAACCTGCGATCCGTGCTGGCATCCGGGGATCCGGACCTGGCCGGTCGGCTCGCGAAGGCGACCGCCAAGACGACGTGGCCAGTCTGGGTGATGACGGCCATCGGCGATCTTTCGCTGCACAATGCGACCGGCGAGTCGAAGTGGTGGTACAAGCCGGTCGGCGGGCTGTTCGATCAGTTCCTCGGCGCCGCGGAGACCGATCCCGTTCTCGCCGAGTGGTTTCTACGCCGGTTCAGCCTGCTCGACAGCCTCTACATGGTGCCGTCGCCGCGACTGGTGGGCCGCACCATCCGGCACAACCTGCGGCTGTGGCTGGCCGAGAAGCGGGCGGGCAAACAAGCGGTCAGGGTGCCTCAATCGGCGTGAACCTCGCGCAAGCGGGTAATTTCGTGGCCATGACGGAGACGCGATGAGCGCGGGACTGTTCGGGCTTCTCGACGACGTCGCGGTGCTGGCACGGTTGGCCGCCGCATCGGTCGACGACATCGGGGCGGCCGCGGGACGCGCGACCGCCAAGGCGGCGGGCGTCGTCATCGACGACACCGCCGTGACGCCGCAGTACGTTCACGGGCTGGCCGCAGAGCGCGAACTGCCGATCATCAAGCGCATCGCGATCGGTTCCCTGCGCAACAAGCTGCTGTTCATCCTTCCCGCCGCGCTGTTGCTCAGCCAGTTCCTGCCATGGCTGCTGACGCCGCTGCTGATGCTCGGCGCGACGTATCTGTGCTACGAGGGCGCCGAGAAGGTGTGGGGGCGTATACGGGGCCACGACCACCACGCCGCCCCCGTCGCGGAGGTGGGTGAGGACGCCGAGAAGTACATGGTGACGGGCGCCATCCGCACCGATTTCATCCTGTCGGCGGAGATCATGGTGATCGCGCTGAACGAAGTGGCCGATCAGTCCTTCTGGCCGCGGCTGATCATCCTGATCGTCGTGGCGATCGTGATCACGATCGCGGTGTACGGCGTCGTCGCCGGCATCGTGAAGATGGACGACATCGGGCTGCGACTGGCTCAACGCAGTTCGACGTTCGCGCAGAAGATCGGCCGCGGCCTGGTGGCCGGGATGCCGAAACTGCTTGCGGCGCTGTCACTCATCGGCACGGTCGCGATGCTGTGGGTCGGCGGCCATATCCTGCTGCTGGGAACCGACGAGTTGGGCTGGCACCTGCCGTACGGCTTCGTGCACCACCTCGAGGAGATCGTCCGCGATGCCGTGAGCGGCGTCGGCGGCGTGTTGGCGTGGCTGGTCAACACGGCCGCGTCGGCGGTCATCGGCCTGGTGGTCGGCGCGATCGTCGTCGCGGTGGTGCATGTGTTGCCGTTCGGCCGCCGCCCCAAGGAGGACGCGGCGCACTGAGCGTTAGATGCCGACCGTCGCGCGGAACAGCTTCGTCGGTTCGGTGGCCGCCAGCCGGATCGGCCCCTCGTCGGCGGGCACCCACGCCGCGGATCCCCGGGTCAGCGTGACGGTGCCACCCTTGGCGTGCACCACCGTCGAGCCCTCGGCGCACAGCAACAGCTGCGGACCGTCGTGCCGGGTGGGCGCGTCGATTTCGTAACCGAGCCTGTCGGCGTCGATGTCGAGCACCGACAGCGAAAACTCCTGAGCCGGTGTGCGGTACACCCATTCGATGCCGTCTTCGACGTTTTCGGGCCGGACCACCACGTCCTCGGCGGGCGTGAAGTCGAGCACCCGCAACAACTCGGGGACATCGACGTGCTTGGGTGTCAGCCCACCGCGTAACACGTTGTCGGAGTTGGCCATCACCTCGACACCGACACCGCTGAGATAGGTGTGCAGGTTACCCGCGGGCAGGTAGATGCCTTCGCCGGGACTCAGGGTGATGCGGTTCAGCAACAGGGACGCCAGCACACCGGCGTCACCGGGATACCGTTCGCCGAGTTCGAGCACCGTCTTGGCCTCGGCCGCGAATTCGTCTCTGCCCGAACACACGTAGTGGATGGCCCCGTCGATCACCGCGGGCACCAAGACGTCGACATCGGGTTGCGGCGCGGTGATCCAGGTCGTGAACAGCGCGCGCAGTCCGTCACCGTCCGGTTGACCGGAGAGCAGGTTGACGAACGGATCGAGATCGCTGACCTCGAGCGCACGCATCAACTCGATGGTCCGGGCCACCGGCCGGAAACCGGCGAGCGCCTCGAACGGCCGCACGGCGACGATCAATTCGGGCTTGTGGCTGGGGTCGCGGTAGTTGCGGTTGGGTGCCGAGACCGGGATGCCGAGCCTGTTCTCCCGTTCATAGCCCTCGACCGCCTGCTCGGCGCTGGGATGCGCCTGCAGCGAGAGCGGCTCGTCAGCGGCCAGCACCTTGACCAGAAACGGCAGCGCCTCGCCGAAGCGCGCGCAGACCGCCGCGCCCAACTGCCCCTCGGGATCGTCACGCAGCGCATCCAGTAGCGAAAGCTCACCGGCTTCGGTCTCCAACATGGCCGGGTCACCGGGATGGGCGCCGAACCACAGCTCGGCTTCGGGATGTGCTGTGGGACTGGGCTTTCCAGTGAACTCGGCAATGTCCGTGCGCGAACCCCAGGCATAGGTCCGCACCGCTCCGCGTAGCAAGTGCACTTGGCTAACCTCGAACTAGTTTCAGGTAGACGGCGGTCATCTCCAAGCGGACGGCGAGCATGGCCAACTGTTGCTCCATGCTGCCCGCCGCCGTCGACGCGTCCGGCACCGCTGCTGCCTCCGGCAGTTCCGGCACGTCCTGGGCGCTGATCACATCGACATCGTCCAGATCCGCGGCCCGGGCGGCGACGATCGGTTGCTCGGCATCGGTGGTGAGCACGAATGTGCGCATCCGCCGGGGAAGCGGACCGTCGATCTGTTCGTCGTGGAACATCGACCGCTCCCGGTCCGCCGCCGACGTGCCTCCCATGCCGCCGCGCAGCACGACGAGCGCATCGGCGAAGCCGGCGGCGGCCACGACCCGATGGGCGACGCGCAACATGGTGGCCGCGCAGTGCCGGGCCAGCGCCAGCGTCGCCGCGCTGTCGCCGGCCAGCACCACTTCGCGCTCCGACATCCGTTCGGCCAGTGTCTTGGCCGGATTGGTGAACAGCTCGCGGTTCGCGCTGTTGCGAAGCGCCTCGGCGTCGAGTTCGTCGGCCATCGCGTCGAGATCGACGTGCATGGTGGGGTCGACGACGTCGAGGGTGGCCAGGCCTGCGGCGAGGTAGCGCACGAACCCGAAGTCGTCGGGCACCCACACCCTGGGCGACAGCACCGCCGCCCGTCCGGCCGCGACGTCGCGCAGCGGCCCTTCATACGGCGCGGCGACCACGATGCGCGCCCCGCGGCGCACTCCGGTGGCGGCCGCGTTCACCAGAGCGGGATCGCCCGGGTCGTCGCCCGCGACGACCAAGACATCCAATGGGCCGATCCACGGCGGCACCTCGGAGGCGACGACGATGGGCGCGGCCACCGATCCGCCCCATGCCGAAGCGAGCAGCGATCCGGCGGTCTCCGCATTGCCGCGACCGGCGACCCAGATCACCGTCCGCGGTGTCCCGTCGGTGCGCAGCGAATCGAGTTCGCCCTCCGCGAGCGCGGCGTCGGTGGCACGCACCTGGGCGCCCGCCATCGACGCGGCGCGCAGCAGCCCGTCGCGGTCGGCGCCGAGCAGTGCGTCGACGTCGTCGAGGTCGATGATCGCGGCCGAAGGAGACGGCCCGGTGGTCACGTGACCACCTCGGAGTTGGACGGGAGTCGCCCACGGACGGTGTCGGAAACCTGTCCGACGATCCGGTCGACCTCGTCGGTGGTGCGGGCTTCGACGTTGAGTCGCAGCAGCGGTTCGGTGTTGGACATCCGCAGGTTGAACCAGGCGCCTTCACCGAGGTCGACGGTTACACCGTCGAGGTGGTCGATGGAGTGGATCCGGTTGCCGAACGCCTTGAGCACCTCGTCGACGCAGCGCTCGGCGTCGGTGACGGTGAAGTTGATCTCGCCGGACGCCTCGTAGCGCTGGTAGTCGGCCATCATCTCCGACAGCGGCCGGTGTTGTTCGCCGAGCGCGGCCAACACGTGCAGGGCGGCCAGCATTCCGGAGTCGGCGCCCCAGAAGTCGCGGAAGTAGTAGTGCGCCGAATGTTCTCCGCCGAAGATCGCACCGGTCTCGGCCATCAGCGCCTTGATATAGGAGTGCCCGACACGGCTGCGAACCGGCGTACCGCCGCGCTCCGTCACCAGTTCGGGCACTGCCCGCGAGGTGATCAGGTTGTGAATCACCGTGGCGCCGATCTCCCTGCCGAGTTCCCGCGCGGCGACCAACGCGGTCACCGCTGACGGCGAGACCGGATGCCCTTTCTCGTCGACGACGAAACACCGGTCGGCGTCGCCGTCGAACGCCAAACCGATATCGGCGCCGGTCTGCAGGACGAAGGCCTGAAGATCGGTCAGGTTCGCCGGATCCAGCGGATTGGCTTCGTGATTGGGGAACGTGCCGTCGAGTTCGAAGTACAGCGGCTCCAGCGTGATACCCGAGATCGGTCCGAGCACCGCGGGCGTGGTGTGGCCTGCCATGCCGTTGCCCGCGTCGACGGCGACCTCGAGCGGTCGCACGTCGGCAAGGCTCACCAGCGAGCGCAGGAACTCGCCGTAGTCGGCCAACACGTCGCGGTCGCTGATCGTGCCGTGCGCACCGTCGTAGCCAGGGACGCCGGCGATGACCTCTTCGGCGATGGTCGACAGGCCGGTGTCCTTGCCCACCGGTTTGGCGCCGGCGCGACAGAGCTTGATGCCGTTGTAGGCGGCCGGGTTGTGGCTGGCGGTGAACATCGCGCCGGGGCAGTCCATGAGGCCCGACGCGAAGTACAGCTGGTCGGTCGAGGCGAGTCCGATCCGCACCACGTCGAGGCCCTGGGCGGTCACGCCATCGGCGAACGCGTCCGCCAGTGCGGGTGAGCTGGCCCGCATGTCGTAGCCGACGACGACCTGCGAGGCCCTGTCTCGGACGAGGCGGGCGAAGGCGCCGCCCACGTCGGCGACGAACGACTCGTCGAGTTCCGTACCGACCAGGCCGCGCACGTCATAAGCCTTGATGACGCGATGAACCGCCGCGGCGGGCCGGGACATTAGGACTCCTTGTGACACGGACTACTACTGGCGCCAGCCTAACGGTCCGGCCAGACGTGCACGTCGGCTAGTCGGTGGGGTCCGGCAGCACCCGCAGATGGCCTCGGCGCCGGCCGTTGGACTCCGGTCGCCTGGCAGGCGGCGCCATCAGCGAGCCTCCAGGTGCACCGGTGACGGGGTCGGAGAACCCGGTCGCCATCCGGTTGATCGGCGGAGCGACGTCGCGCCCCTCCCGGACCGCATCGGCCAGCGCGACGAGGTCGTCTTCGTCGGGGTGTGAGGGCAGCGGGCCGGCGTGACGCACCAGTTCCCAGCCGCGGGGCGCGGTGACGCGGCCGGCGTGCACGACGCACAGGTCCCATGAATGCGGTTCGGCCACCGTCGCGAGGGGGCCGACGACCGCCGTGGAGTCGGCGTAGACGAATGTCAGCGTCGCGACCGCATAGTGCGGACACCCGGGCCGGCAGCAGCGACGGGGAACGTTCACAGCGGAAGGCTATCGTGGCCGCACTCCGCACGCCGCCGGACACGCGCAGCCTGCCGACGGCCGATCTCGAACCGTTACGATCCAGTTCATCGCGCACGAAAGGAGCACCCAAGCGGTGGCCAAGCGTGAACACATGCGCGCGCGCCGGGGTCGCGGGATGCGCGGGCCGTTACTCCCTCCGACCGTGCCGGGCTGGCGCAGTCGCGCCGAGAGGTTCGACATGGCGGTGCTGGAGGCCTACGAGCCGATCGAGCGGCGTTGGCAGGACCGGCTGGCGACACTGGACGTCGCGGTGGACGAGATACCACGCATTGCGCCCAAGGATCCCGACAGTGTGCAGTGGCCGCCGGAAGTGATCGCAGACGGGCCGATCGCGCTGGCCCGGCTGATCCCGGCGGGCGTGGACGTCAGGGGGAACGCCACACGCGCGCGAATTGTGCTGTTTCGCAAGCCAATCGAGCGGCGGGCCAAGGATTCAGTCGAGCTCGAGGAGCTGCTGCATGAAATCCTGGTGGCTCAGGTCGCCACATATCTGGGCGTCGAGCCTTCCGTCATCGACCCGACGATCGACGACGACTGATCTCGCGGCTCAGATGATTCCGCGCTTGAGGCGGCGACGCTCGCGCTCTGACAGGCCGCCCCAGATCCCGAAGCGCTCGTCGTGCGCCAACGCGTAATCCAGGCAGGCGTCGCGCACCTCGCAGCCCTGGCAGATGCGCTTGGCTTCGCGCGTCGAGCCGCCCTTCTCCGGAAAGAACGCCTCGGGGTCGGTTTGGGCGCACAGCGCCTTCTCCTGCCAGAGTTCGTCCTCCGGTGTCAGTGCCGGCGCCACCTCGATCGGGTCGGGCACCAAACTCAGCTGGGGACGCCGGGGCGTCTCAACCGGTGCCGGTTCCGAATGGGCGTGCGGCGCGCTGTCTACTGAGCCGAAGACTCGGCTGTCGAACCGAACCAGACGATCGAAATCGCCGTACTCAAAAGACATCTTCCGCCTCCTCACCTGGTCTCGTTGATCCCCTATAAGTGGCCCGCAGAGATGCGGAACACTTCCAATTCGAACAAGTGATCGAATCTCGGTCTGCGGCACCGGAACCGGATGGCCTACCGGGAAATGACACTGCTGTGATTACACACGCGTCAGTCGCCCTGGTCAAGCTCTAGAACAGGAATTCATACCATTCCGTGATCGAAATACGGCGAGTCGTGACCTCGGCGTGTCCATCACACTCCCGCCCACCGGCCCGGGCCGCCACTCCTGCCCGTACCGAATTCGGTTGGACGGCCTACGCTCGGTCGATGTGAAGGTCACCGTACTGGTCGGCGGCGTCGGCGGCGCCCGCTTCCTGCTTGGCGTGCAACATCTGTTGGGGCTTGGGCAGTTTGGTGGCGCCAAAGGTACTGCTGGGACTGATGATACTGCTGAGCACGAACTGACTGCAGTGGTCAATGTGGGTGACGATGCGTGGATGTTCGGCGTGCGGATCTGTCCGGACCTCGACACCTGCATGTACACCCTCGGGGGAGGTATCGATCCCGAACGCGGCTGGGGACATCGCAACGAAACCTGGCATGCCAAGGAGGAACTCGCGACCTACGGCGTGCAGCCCGACTGGTTCGGCCTCGGCGACCGGGACCTGGCGACACATCTCGTCCGCAGCCAGATGTTGCGCGCGGGCTATCCGCTGTCGCAGGTGACCGAGGCGCTGTGCGCGCGATGGGCCCCCGGGGCCAGACTGCTGCCCGCCAGTGACGACCGCAGCGAAACCCACGTCGTCATCACCGATCCCGGACCCGGCGAGTACGCCGGCGAGAAACGTGCCATCCACTTTCAGGAGTGGTGGGTGCGATACCGGGCGAAAGTACCAACGCACAGCTTCGCTTTCGTCGGCGCCGAAAAAGCCACCGCGGGACCCGGCGTCGCCGAGGCCATCGAAGCCGCCGACGTCGTGCTCATCGCGCCGTCCAACCCGGTGGTGAGCATCGGCGCGATCCTGGCCGTACCCGGTATTCGCGGCGCGCTGCGTTCGACACCGGCGCCGGTCATCGGCTACTCCCCGATCATCGGCGGAAAGCCGTTGCGCGGCATGGCCGATGAATGCCTGTCGGTGATCGGCGTGCCGAGCACGTCCGAAGCCGTCGGCAGGCACTACGGCGCGCGCTCCCGTGTCGGCATCCTCGACGGCTGGTTGGTGCACGAGGGAGACGGCGCGGCGGTCGACGGTGTCGAGGTGCGTGCGGTGCCACTGCTCATGACCGATCCCGAGGTCACCGCCGAGATGGTTCGCGCCGGAATGGATTTGGCAGGCGTGAAGCCATGAGCGGCGGCGACCCCGGCTCAACGGCGCCGCCGAGCGGCGACCCCGGCTCAACGGCGCCGCCGAGCGGCGACCCCGGCTCAACGGCGCCGCCGAGCGGCGACCATGGCTCGGCCGCCGCGGTGGAGCTGCTGCCCCTTGCGGGGTTGCCCGAGTTCCGCCCCGGCGACGACCTCGCCTCGGCGATCGCCGAGGCCGCGCCGTGGCTGCGCGACGACGACATCGTCGTGGTCACCAGCAAGGTGATGTCGAAGTGCGAGGGCCGCATCGTCGACGCGCCGATCGACCCCGAGGAGCGCGACGTGCTGCGGCGCAGGCTCATCAACGCCGAGGCGGTCCGCGTGCTGGCGCGCAAGGGACGCACGCTGATCACCGAGAACGCGATCGGCCTGGTTCAGGCCGCCGCGGGTGTCGACGGCTCCAACGTCGACTCCGCCGAACTCGCGCTGCTTCCAACCGATCCCGATGCCAGCGCCGCGGCACTGGCGTCGGCGCTGCGCGAGCGGCTCGGCGTGACGGTCGGCGTCGTCGTCACCGACACCATGGGCCGGGCCTGGCGCAACGGGCAGACCGACGTGGCGATCGGCGCGGCCGGCGTGACCGTGCTGCACGGTTACGGCGGTTCGGTCGACCGGCACGGCAACGAACTGATCGTCACTGAGATCGCGGTCGCCGACGAGATCGCCGCGGCAGCGGATCTGGTGAAGGGCAAGCTGACCGACATCCCGGTCGCGGTGGTGCGCGGGTTGCGGCTGCCCGACGACGGTTCCACCGCGCGCCGGCTGGTTCGGGCGGGCGAGGAGGACCTGTTTTGGCTCGGCACCGAGGAGGCCATCGCGCTCGGCAGGAGTCAGGCGCAGCTGCTGCGCCGGTCGGTGCGGCAGTTCACGGCCGAGCCCGTGGACGCCGAGCTCGTGGAATCCGCTGTCGCCGAGGCCCTCACTGCGCCGGCACCGCATCACACCCGACCGGTGCGGTTCGTGTGGCTACAGGATCCCGCCCGACGGAAGGTCCTGCTGGATCGGATGAAGGACAAGTGGCGCGCCGACCTCACCGCCGACGGGCGCGCCGCCGACGCCGTCGAGCGTCGCGTCGAACGCGGCCGGATCCTCTACGACGCACCGGAGGTCGTCATCCCGTTTTTGGTGCCCGACGGCGCGCACGACTATCCGGACGCCGACCGCACTGCCGCGGAGCACACGATGTTCACCGTCGCGGTCGGCGCGGCGGTGCAGGCGCTTCTGGTGGCGTTGGCGGTGCGGGGTGTCGGGAGCTGCTGGATCGGGTCGACGATCTTCGCCCCCGACATCGTCCGCGAGGAACTCGACCTGCCCGACGACTGGGAACCGTTGGGCGCGATCGCGATCGGCTACCCGCAGGACGGGCCGCCGTCCGGCCCGCGGCCTCCCGTGCCGACCGACGGACTGCTGGTGCGCAAGTGAGCCTGCACGCATCAGCGGTGGAGGTGCTGAGCCGTTGGCGCGCACCGGATCCCGCACAGGACACCCTGCGGCACGCGGTGTTGGCGTTTTTGGCGGCCCGACCCGACGGTTGCCTGCGTGAATGCGTCGCGGGCCACGTCACCGGGTCGGCCCTCGTGCTCGACCACGCCGGGACCCACGCACTGCTGACACTGCACCCCCGGTTCGGGCGATGGCTGCAACTCGGCGGTCATTGCGAGCCGACCGATCCCGATGTCGTGACGGCCGCACTGCGAGAGGCCACCGAGGAGTCCGGCATCGGTGGTCTCACGATCGACCCGACCATGGCCGCGCTGCACGTCCACCCCGTCACGTGCTCGCTGGGGGTGCCGACCCGTCACCTCGACATGCAGTTCATTGTCCACGCGCCCGCCGACGCCGAAATCGCCATCAGCAACGAGTCTTTGGACCTGCGGTGGTGGCCGCTGGACGCGCTGCCCGCGGATTGCGATTTCGGTCTCACACAGTTGGCGGCGGCCGCCCGCGCCAGGTGATTTCGGTGTCATCCGTTGCGCTCAGCGCAACCAACGACACCGAAATCGCGGGCTAGACGTCGGTCGAGAACCGGATCCCGCCGTCGGGAATCGTCACTCCCGGCCACACGCGTGCACCGCGCAACAGTTCGCAGCGCGCACCGATGTCGGCGCCGTCGCCGATCACACCGTCGCGGATCAGCGCGCGCGGGCCGATGCGGGCCCCGAACCCGACGATCGAGCGTTCGATCACCGCGCCGGCGCCCACCCGCGCGCCGTCGAAGATGACCGCGCCGTCCAACCGTGCGCCCCCGGCGATCTCGGCACCGCGACCGACCACCGCGCCGCCGATCAGCAGCGCCCCGGGTGCGACGCTGGCGCCGTCGTGCACCAGCTTTTCACCGCGGTGCCCGCCCAACGCGGGTGACGGCGCGATACCGCGCACCAGATCCGCCGACCCCCGCACGAAATCCTCCGGTGTGCCCATGTCGCGCCAGTAGGTGGAGTCGACGTAGCCGCACACCCGGAGCCCGTCGGAGAGCAGGCCCGGGAAAACCTCGCGTTCGACCGAAAGCGCCCGGCCCTTCGGTATGCGCTCGATCACCTCGCGCTTGAACACGTAGCAGCCCGCGTTGATCTGATCGGTCGGGGGGTCCTGGGTCTTCTCGAGGAAGGCGGTCACCATGCCGTCGGAATCGGTTGGCACGCAACCGAATGCTCGAGGGTCACCGACGCGCACCAGGTGCAGCGTCACATCGGCGGCGTTGTCCTCGTGCGAATTCAGCAGCGCGCGAAGGTCGGCACCCGACAACACGTCGCCGTTGAACACCAGCGCGGTGTCGTGGCGCAGCTTGCCCGTGACGTTGGCGATGCCGCCGCCGGTGCCCAGCGGTTCGGTCTCGACGACGTATTCGATCTGCAGACCGAACTTGGATCCGTCGCCGAACTCGGACTCGAACACCGCGGCCTTGTACGACGTGCCCAGCACGACGTGCTCGATACCGGCCTCGGCGATGCGCGACAACAGGTGTGTCAGAAACGGCAAGCCGGCCGTCGGCAGCATCGGCTTGGGCGCGGACAGGGTCAGCGGCCGCAGCCGGGTGCCCAAGCCACCGACGAGGATGACGGCATCGACGTGTGCGGGATTCACTTGCGCCGTCCTTTCGCCCGGTTGCGTCGTGAGCTGCGGACCACCAGGCCCGCACGCGCGGCGAGCGAGCTTCGGATCGTCCACCGCAGCGGACCCTGCCACCACCTGGGGTACCGATCCGCGAGGAAAGTGTAGGTGCTGGTGTGATGGGCGGCCAAGTTGCGCGCGGGGTCCTTGCCGGTCGCGTGCCCCTTGTCGTGCAAAACCTCGGCGGCCGGCACATACACGTTCTGCCAGCCCGCCCGCGACAGGCGATCACCGAGGTCGACGTCCTCCATGTACATGAAGTAGCGCTCGTCGAAGCCCGATATCTCTTCGAACGCCGACCGGCGCAGCAACAGACACGATCCCGACAGCCAGCCGACGGCGCGTTCGCTGGGCTCCCGGCGCTCCTGGCGGTATTCGGCGGTCCACGGGTTGGACTTCCAGAACGGTCCCACGACGGCGTGCATCCCGCCGCGCACGAGGCTGGGCTGGTGCCGCGCCGATGGATACACCGAACCGTCCGGGTCGCGGATCAGCGGGCCGAGCGAACCCGCATGGGGCCAGCGGGCAGCGGCCTCCAGCAGGATGTCGATGCTGCGCGGACCCCACTGCACATCGGGGTTGGCCACGATGAAGAAGTCGTTGTTGTCCGAGTCCGTCAGGTACTCCGCGACCGCGCGGTTCACCGCGCTGCCGTATCCGAGATTGCCGCCGGTGGGCAGCAATCGGACGTTGGGATAGCGTGCGAGCGCCTCTTCGGGTGCGCCGTCGGTCGAGCCGTTGTCGGCCATCACCACTGTCACCGGCCGGTCGGTGGCGTGCGACAGCGTCGCCAGGAACCGGTTGAGGTGTGGACCCGGCGAGTACGTCACCGTGACGACCACCAACTCGTCACTCATGTGCCACCCGTTCCGAACTCACGGCGTCGAGGGTATCGGGCCGCCACGCCCGTACCGCGACAGCGCATCCGCGAGCGCCTCGCGCCACGGTCGCAGCGGAGTGAGGCCGGCATCGGCGGACCGCCGGCCCGACAGCGCGGTGTACGTCGGGCGCTGCGCGGGCCGTGGGTTTTCGGCGCCGGCGACGGGCCGCACCCGCCCGGGGTCTGCGCCGACGGCCTCGAAGATCGCGCGCGCCTGGTCGTAGCGGCTGGCCTCCCCGTCGTTGGCGGCGTGCAGCACCGGTGCGCTGATCGCGCCGTCGGCGATCTCCAGCAGCGCCGCGGCGAGGTCACCGGCGTAGGTCGGGGATGCGGTCTGGTCGGCCACCGCCTCGACCGTTTCGTCGCCGGCGGCCTTTCGGCGCATGGTCGCGGCGACGTCCGTGCCGTCGCTGCCTTCGTACACCCACGACGTGCGCACGACGTGCGCGCCGGGCAGGGCGGCCAACACGGCCCGCTCCCCAGCGAGTTTGGTGCGGCCGTAGACGTTCACCGGCGCGGTCTCGTCGTCGATCTCATACGGGCGGCGCGCTGTGCCGGAGAACACGTAGTCGGTCGAGATGTGGATCAGGCGGGCGCCGACGGCGGCGCACGCCCGCGCGAGGTGAGCCGGTCCGTCGGCATTGACCGCGTGCGCACGGTCCTGTTCGGTCTCGGCCGCGTCCACGTTGGTGTACGCGGCGCAGTTGATCACCACGTCACCGGATTCGATGACACGCTGGGCGGCCGCCGCATCGGTGATGTCGAGCTCCGACGACGTCAGCGCCAGCACCTCGCGGCCCTGCTGGCGGGCCTGAGCTGCGAGAACCCGACCGACCATGCCGCCTGCACCGGGAATGACGATCCGGCCCGGCCCGCGAGAAGTCATGGTCACGAGTCTGGCACGCCGAGGCGCGCTACCCGCTTCGTGCCCGTCTCGCCAGTAGCCTGGGCTGATGCCCGGTCGAATGCTCCGTGTCATCGCCGTGTCCGCGGCCTTGGCGATCGTGGTCGGTACGGGCGTCGCGTGGGGCAAGATCCGCTCGTTCGAATCCGGCATCAACCACATCTCGTCGATCGCGCTGGGCGAGGGCGGCGAAGACGGCGCGATCGACATCCTGCTCGTCGGCATGGACAGCCGCACCGACGCGCACGGCAATCCTCTGTCCCAGGAGGAACTGGCGACGCTGCGAGCGGGCGACGACGAAGCCACCAACACCGACACGATCATCTTGATCCGCGTCCCCAACAACGGAAAATCCGCGACCGCCATCTCGATCCCGCGCGACTCCTATGTCGAGGCACCGGGAATCGGCAAGATGAAGATCAACGGCGTGTACGGCTCGGAACACCTCGAGAAGATGACCGAGCTCGTCGAGCAGAAGGGCGTGGACCCGGCCGAAGCCGAGCCGCAGGCCAAGGAAGCCGGACGCGAAGCCCTGATCAAGACCGTGGCCAACCTCACCGGCGTTACCGTCGACCACTACGCCGAGATCGGACTGCTGGGCTTCGCGTTGATCACCGACGCCCTCGGCGGCGTCAACGTGTGTTTGAAAGAGCCCGTGTACGAACTGCTTTCGGGAGCCGACTTTCCTGCCGGCTGGCAGAAGCTCAACGGCCCGCAGGCGCTGAGCTTCGTCCGGCAGCGCCACGATCTGCCACGCGGCGACCTCGACCGGGTGACGCGTCAGCAGGCGGTGATGGCTTCCCTTGCGCACGAGGTGATCTCCGGCAAGACGCTGTCGAGTCCGGCCACCTTGAACCGCCTGCAGGATGCCGTGCAGCGCTCCGTCGTACTCTCCGACGGTTGGGACGTCATGCAGTTCGCCGAGCAACTGCAGAAGCTGGCCGCGGGCAACGTCGCGTTCGCCACCATTCCGGTGCTGCAGGAGAACGGTTGGAGCGACGACGGGATGCAGAGCGTCGTGCGCGTGGACCCCAGTGAGGTCAAGAGCTGGATCGAAGGCCTGCTGGACGAGCAGGACGAAGGTAAGACCGAGCAGATCGCCTACACGCCCGACAAGACCACCGTCGAGGTGGTCAATGCCACCGAGGTCAACGGCCTGGCCGCCGCGGTGTCGCAGGTGCTGACCAATAAGGGGTTCACCCCCGGCGCGACGGGCAACCACGAGGGCGACCCGGTGGCCAGCAGCCAGGTGCGCGCCAACAAGACCGATGACCTTGGCGCACAGGCTGTCTCGAAAGGCTTGGGCGAGTTGGCGATTGTCGAGGACCCGTCGGTGGCCCCGGGGCACGTGCGCGTGGTGCTGGCCGACGACTACACCGGTCCGGGTTCGGGCCTGGACGGCAGCAACGTTCCGATGCTGACCACCGATTCGGTGGCCGTCGGCTCGACCGAGACCGCTCCGCCCCCGTCGCCGATCCTGACCGCCGGATCCAACGACCCGGAGTGCGTCAACTAACGTCGACGAGCGTGACGACCGTCAGTGGGGCAATCCTCGACCCGCTCATGGCCTCGGACCCCGCAGGCCCCCGCATCACCTACTACGACGACGCGACCGGCGAGCGCATCGAGTTGTCCACCGCCACGCTCGCGAACTGGGCCGCCAAGACCGCCAACCTGTTACGCGACGAGTTGGGCGCAGGCCCGGCGTCTCGTATCGCGGTCCTGCTGCCCGCGCACTGGCAGAGCGCCGCCGTGTTCTTCGGTATCTGGTGGATCGGCGCCGAGGTGGTGCTCGGGGACGCTTCGGTGGACTCCGCCGACATCGCGCTGTGCACCGCCGACCGGTTGGCCGAGGCCGACGGGGCGGTCGGGATGGGCAGCGGAATAGGCGAGGTCGCGGTGCTGTCGCTGGACCCGTTCGGCAAGCCCGCGGCCGATCTACCGGTCGGTGTCACCGACTACGCCACCGCGGTGCGGGTACACGGCGACCAGATCTCACCGGAGCGCATACCCGGCCCCGCGCTCAACGGCCGCGGCGTCGACGAGGTGCTCACCGCGGCCCGCCAGTCCGCTGCGGCACAGGGTTTCACCGCATCCGACCGGGTGCTGTCCAGCGCCGGATGGGATAGCGCCGACGAGCTCGTCGACCACATGCTGGCCGTCTTCGCCGTCGGCGCCTCCCTCGTGCAGGTGGCCAACCCCGATGCCGCGCTGGCCGACCGTCGCAGGGCCACCGAGAAGGTCACCAAGGGCTGAGAGCCGTATCGGCGAAATGGGCTTTCGCCGACGCTGAAGCCCGCGCAGTGCCACGCTGGAGGACGTGATCGACCGGCGCGAATTCTTCGTGCTGTCGGCGGGCGTGGCGGCCGCCGTCGTGGGCGGCTGTTCGTCGAAGACGCCCGAGCCGGCGTCGGCCGATCGGGCCTCGGGGCCGGGATTCGACATCACGTTCACCCCTGCCGAGGTTGACGTCGACCTCGGCGGTGTCACCGTCCGCACTTGGGCGTACGGCGACCGGGTGCCCGGCCCGGAGATCCGCATCCGCAGAGGCGACAGGATGCGCGCACAGCTGGACAACGGGCTGCCCGCCCCGACCACCATCCACTGGCACGGTCTGGCCATCCCCAACGCCATGGACGGCGTGCCCGTGTTGACGCAGCCCGCCGTACCCGCGGGCCAGTCGTTCACCTACGACTTCGTCGTGCCCGACGCCGGGACGTACTGGTACCACTCCCATCAGGGCACCCAACTCGACCGCGGGCTGTACGGCCCGCTGATCATCGAAGACCCCGCCGACGGCGCCGACTACGACGACGAACTCGTCGTCGTGCTCGACGATTGGGTCGACGGCACCGGCCGCAACCCCGACCAGGTCCTTGCCGAACTGAACAAGGCGGGTATGCCGGCGATGCCGAACATCCCGGACGCCGGCATCACCCCGGCCACCCCGCTCGGCGACGACGGCGGCGACGTCACCTACCCCTACTACGTCATCAACGGACGCGTGACCGCCGATCCGCAGGTCGTCGATTACCGTGCCGGACAACGCATTCGGCTGCGTGTTATCAACGCCGGTTCGGACACCGCGTTCCAGGTCGGTGTGCCCGGACACCCGCTGCGGGTGATCGCGACCGACGGGTTCGCGGTCGAGTCCAGGCAGGCCGATTCGGTCATCCTCGGGATGGGAGAACGGGCCGATGCGATCGTCACCCTGCAGGCGTCGGCGCCGGTCATCGCCGCGGCGTACCGCAAGGACGGCTACGCGAGGCTCGACATGCGCGTCGACAACAAGGCAGGCACGGGCAACATCGACGACTACGTCGCGACGCTGCGGACCCAGCCCCCGCTCGACACCGCGACGCTAGCGGCCACACCCGAGGTGAACCTGCCCGACCGCGCCGCCCAGCAGGTCATCGACATGCGGTTGGCCGGTCCGGTCAACGGCTACACCTGGACGATCAACGGAAAGCGCTACGACCCGCCCCGCGACGGATACGCGGTGACACGTGACCAACGCGTGCGCATCCGCTATGTCAACGAGTCGAAAATGTTTCACCCCATGCACTTACACGGCCACACGTTCCAGGTGATGGGGGCCGAGGGCCCGCGGGCCCGCAAGGACACGGTGCTCGTCGCGCCGCTGCGCACAGTCGACATCGACTTCGACACCGACAACCCCGGGCGGTGGATCACCCACTGCCACAACACCTATCACCTCGAAGCGGGGATGGCCACCTTCATCGAGTACACCTGAGCGGGGCTACTTCAGCAGCGCACGGGACATCACCACGCGCTGAATCTGGTTGGTGCCCTCGTAGATCTGGGTGATCTTGGCGTCGCGCATCATCCGCTCGACCGGGAAGTCGGTGGTGTAGCCGTAACCGCCGAACAGTTGAACCGCGTCGGTGGTGACCTCCATCGCGACATCGGAGGCGAAGCACTTCGACGCCGAGGAGATGAACCCGAGTTCGGACTCGCCGCGTTCGGCCCTGGCGGCGGCGGAGTACACCGTCAACCGCGCGGCCTCGATCTTCATCGCCATGTCGGCGAGCATGAACTGCACCGCCTGGAAGTCAGCGATTGGTCTCCCGAACTGCTTGCGCTCCTTGACATATGCGATCGAGGCATCAAGCGCGCCCTGCGCGATGCCGACCGCTTGCGCACCGATGGTCGGCCGAGTGTGATCCAAGGTGGCCAGCGCGGTCTTGAAACCGGTGCCCTCCTCGCCGATGATCCGGTCGGCGGGGATCCGGCAGTCCTCGAAGTACAACTCGGTGGTGGGCGATCCCTTGATGCCCATCTTCTTCTCCTTGGCGCCGATGGAGAAGCCGGGATCGTCGCGGTGCACGACGAACGCCGAGATGCCGTTGGCCTTCTTGTCCGGATCGGTCACCGCCATCACCGTGTACCACGTCGACTGGCCGCCGTTGGAGATCCAGCACTTGGCGCCGTTGAGCACCCACTCGTCACCCTCACGGCGGGCCCTGGTGCGCATCGATGCGGCGTCGCTGCCGGCCTCGCGCTCGGACAGCGCGTACGACGCGACGGCTTCACCGGCGGCGATCGACGGCAGCACCTGTTTCTTGAGTTCCTCGCTGCCGCGCAGCAGCAGGCCCATGGTGCCCAGCTTGTTGCAGATCGGGATCAGCGACGACGATGCGCACACCCGCGCGACCTCTTCGATCACGATGCACGCCGCGATCGAGTCGCCGCCCTGACCGCCGTACTCCTCGGGGATGTGGATGGCGGCCATCCCCGACGAGGTCAGCGCCGCCAGCGCCTCGTCGGTGTAGCGCGCCTTCTCGTCGACGTCGGCCGCGTGCGGGGCGATCTCCTTCTCGCAGAGGTCGCGCAGCACCGCACGCAGTTCGTTGTGCTCGTCGGAGAGCTGAAAGAGGTCGAATGACGGGTTGCCGATGGCCATGAAAAACTCCTTGCTACTCGCCGGTAACCCTACTCCCGCGGGTCCGGCTCCCTATTCGCCGAGGAGGCGGTCGCGCAGCGCCGCATCCTTCTGCAGCACCGTGTCGTGCAGGTCGGCCTGGAACTGTACGACCCGCTTGCGCAGCGCCGCGTCCGCCGACCCGAGGATCCGCACCGCCAGCAAGCCCGCGTTGCGGGCGCCGCCGATCGACACCGTGGCCACCGGCACGCCTGCGGGCATCTGCGCGATCGACAGCAGCGAGTCCAAGCCGTCGAGCTTGGCCAGCGGCACCGGCACGCCGATGACGGGCAGCGGGGTCGCCGAGGCCACCATGCCCGGCAGATGCGCCGCCCCGCCTGCCCCGGCGATGATCACCTCGATGCCGCGGTCCGCGGCGCTCTGGGCGTACTCGAGCATGCGGACCGGCGTGCGGTGTGCGGAGACGACGCCGACCTCGAAGGGCACATCGAACTCGGCCAGCGCGTGGGCGGCGTCCTCCATCACCGACCAGTCGCTGTCGCTGCCCATGATCAGGCCGACCCGCGGCGCAGCAGCACTACTCATGTGGATCCCATCCGTCCGTCCATTCCGCGTGCGACAACCAGTGTGCCGCCCTGGCCGCGCGTTCGCGCACATCGGCGACGAACGCGTCGTCGTCAAGAGAACCGGCGGGCGCGCCGAGAACGTTGACGTGACCGATCTTTCGGCCGGGCCGCTCGGCCTTGCCGTAGAGATGCACCTTCGCGTCGGGCATCCTGGCGAACAGGTGGTGCAGCCGCTCGTCCATCGCCATCGTCGGTGTGTGTTGTGCGCCAAGCACATTGGCCATCACCGTGACCGGGACGACCTGGGCGGTGTCGCCGAGCGGATAGTCGAGGACCGCACGCAGGTGCTGTTCGAACTGGCTGGTCTGCGCACCGTCCATGGTCCAGTGCCCGGAGTTGTGCGGGCGCATGGCGAGCTCGTTGACGAGCAGGGTGCCCTCGACGGTTTCGAACAACTCGACGGCCAGGACCCCGACGACCCCCAGTTCGGAGGTCAGCCGCAAACCCAATTGCCCAGCCGCTGAGCGCAACTCGTCATCAAGGCCCGGCGCCGGTGCGATCACCTCGACGCAGATACCGTCGCGCTGCACGGTTTCCACCACCGGCCACGCCGCGCCCTGCCCGAACGGCGAACGCGCGACCAGGGCCGCCAGTTCGCGCCGCATGGCGACCCTCTCCTCCACCATCACGTCCGCCCCGCCGTCCAGGTAGCGCTGCGCGGCCTCGCGCGCCTCGGCGACGTCGCCGGCCAGCGTGACCCCGCGGCCGTCGTAACCGCCGCGCACGGTCTTGACCACGACAGGACCTTCGATCCGTGCGGCGAACGCGTCGATGTCGGACAGATCATCGACCGCCGCGAACCGCGGCACCGGCGCGCCGAGCGCCTCGAGCCTGCGGCGCATCACCAGCTTGTCCTGGGCGTGGATCAGCGCCGACGGCGGAGGAGCCACGTTGACACCGTCGGCCTGCAGCTTCTCCAGGAGTTCGGCAGGCACATGCTCGTGGTCGAAGGTCAGCGCGTCGGCGCCGGAGGCGGCACGGCGCAACGCGTCGAGATCGGTGTGTGTGCCCAACACCACATCCGGGCTCACCTGCGCGGCCGGGTCGCCGGCGTCCACGGCGAGGACGCGCAGCGTCTGGCCGAGCGCGATCGCGGCCTGATGGGTCATCCTGGCCAGCTGACCACCGCCGACCATGGCCACCACCGGCGGCCCTTTGGGGTTCTGTGACACGTCTTCATGGTGTCATGACCACGCCACCGGGTCGGTTCCGATGCACCGGCTACGACCTGCATGAGTACACGTAGAGTGCGGTATTTCCGTACACTGCCCTGTTGTGTCCTTTACCGATGCGACGATCGCACGGCTGCCCCGCCCGGTACGGCCGTACTTCGAGCGGCATCATGAACTGATCAAGTTCGCGATCGTCGGCGCGACGACGTTCCTCATCGACACATCGGTCTTTTACACGCTCAAGCTGACGGTGCTCGAGCCCAAGCCGGTCACGGCCAAGATCATCGCGGGCATCGTCGCGGTGATCGCGTCCTACATCCTCAACCGCGAGTGGAGCTTCCGCGACCGCGGCGGCCGCGAGCGTCATCACGAGGCGCTGCTGTTCTTCGGCGTCAGCGGGGTCGGCGTGCTGTTGAGCATGGCGCCGCTGTGGATCTCCAGCTACGTGCTGATGCTGCGGGTGCCCGAAGTCAGCCTGACCGTGGAGAACATCGCCGACTTCATCTCGGCCTACATCATCGGCAACCTGCTGCAGATGGCGTTCCGGTTCTGGGCGTTCCGGCGCTGGGTGTTCCCCGACGAATTCGGCCGCAACCCGGACCGGGCGATGGAGTCGCTCACCGCGGGCGGGCTCGCCGAACTCCTCGAGGACCACCACGAAGGGGTGACCGCCGAGCACGCCGAAGGCAACGTCACCCCGCTGCGCCGCCCCGGCCGACGCGCCCGCGGCGCCGCTCAGCTCGGCGACTCCTCCGAGCCCAGGGTGTCGAAGACCTCGTGATACAGCAGCGAGTGGACCCGCTCCACCCGCGGGATGTCGTCGAACGCGATCGGGTCTTGGGCCGCTGACTCGATGATCAACGTGCCGGTCCGCAACATGCGGTCCAGCAGTCCGTGCCGGAACTCGACGCTGTTGACCCGCGCCAGCGGGATGTCGATTCCCGACCGGGTCAGCACCCCGTGCCGGAACATGACCCGGCGGTCGGTGATCACGAAGTGCGTCGTCCACCAGCTCAAGAACGGCCAGATCGTCAGCCACCCGATGATCACCAGCCAGATCGCGCCGATCACGATCAGCACGACGTTGCGGGCGGTCTGATCCCACTCCATGGTGTTGACGTAGCCGGCGCCGAACGCGGCCAGCGCGGTCACCAGCAGCAACACCAGGACCGGCCCGATCAGCCGCTTCCAATGCGGATGGCGGTGCAAGACCACCTGCTCGTCCGAGGCGAGCACGTTGTCGGGATAACCCATGCGATGACCTTAAAGCGAAATCACTGGTCGGGCCGCAGATGGACGATGTCGCCTGCGGAGACGGTCATCGACCGGCCGTCGGCATCGATGACCAGCCGACCCTGCTCGTCGATGTCTTGCGCCACGCCGATGACCTGCTGATCGCCGGGCAGCAGCGCGCGGACCCGCCGGCCCAGCGTGAGGCTGCGGGCGCGGTAGTCGGCGGCAAGGCCGGCGTCGGCGCCTACGGCTCGAGCCCACGACTCGACGCGGTTGCCCAGTTCGTGCAGCAGCCGCACGACCAGGCGTTGCCGATCGGGTGCCGGGACATCCAGGTCCACCAGCGAGGTGGCCCCCTCGACGCCGACGTCCTCACCGCGCAGCGAGACGTTGAGCCCGACGCCGAGCACGACGGCCTGTTGACCACCCGCGACCTCGGCCAGGATTCCGGCCAGCTTGCCGCCCCCGGCCAGTACGTCGTTGGGCCACTTCAGGCCGGCCGTGACACCGGTGTCGGCGACCGCGTCGACGACGGCCACGCCGGTCGCCAGCGGCAGCCAGCCCCAGGCGGAGCTGGGCACCCCGGTCGCGTCGATGCCCACCGACATCGTGATCTGCGCGAACGGCACCGCCGACCAGCTGCGACCCCGACGGCCACGGCCCGCGGTCTGGTTCTCGGCGATCAGCACCGCGCCGGCGATGTCCTCGCCGCCCCCGGCACGTGCGATCAGGTCGGCGTTGGTCGACCCGGTCTCGGCCACCACGTCGATACGCCGCCACGCGCGCGAACCGGCGAACACCTGTTCGCGCAGCACCTCGACGTCGAGCGGAGCCGGGCGCGCGGTCATCGGAATCGGACTCCCATCTGAAGACGCGTTCGGCCCTCACTACTACCACCGGCGGGTCTGCGCGCGGTGCGCAAGGCGTCCTTAAGGGGACCTTAAGGACGCGCCGTCGGTCGCGCGCCGGTCGTTCGTTAGCATCGACCACCATGACCTCCGTTCAGAAGCCGTCGGTCGAGCCGTCAGGCGAACACGAGATCGACATCCACACCACCGCGGGCAAGCTGGCCGATCTGCGCAGGCGCGCCGCGGAGACCTTGCACCCGGTCGGCGAGGAAGCGATCGAGAAGACGCACGCCAAGGGCAAGCTCACCGCTCGTGAACGCATCCTGGCGCTGCTCGACGAGGGCTCGTTCGTCGAACTGGACGCGCTGGCCCGCCACCGCAGCACCAACTTCGGGATGGAGGCCAACCGCCCGCTCGGCGACGGCGTGGTGACCGGTTACGGCACCATCGACGGCCGTGAGGTGTGCATCTTCAGCCAGGACGCGACAGTCTTCGGCGGCAGCCTCGGCGAGGTGTACGGCGAGAAGATCGTCAAGGTGCAGGAATTGGCGATCAAGACCGGCAGGCCGTTGATCGGCATCAACGACGGGGCGGGCGCGCGCATCCAAGAGGGCGTGGTCTCACTTGGCTTGTACAGCAACATCTTCCACAACAACATCCTGGCCTCCGGCGTGATCCCGCAGATCTCGCTGATCATGGGCGCGGCGGCGGGCGGCCACGTGTACTCCCCCGCCCTGACCGACTTCGTGATCATGGTCGACCAGACCAGCCAGATGTTCATCACCGGACCCGACGTCATCAAGACCGTCACCGGTGAAGAGGTGACGATGGAGGAACTCGGCGGCGCGCACACCCACATGTCGAAGTCGGGGCTGGCGCACTACGTGGCCTCCGGCGAGCAGGACGCGTTCGACTATGTGCGCGAACTGCTCTCGTACCTGCCGAGCAACAACTACGCCGATCCGCCGCGCTATCCGGAGGCGGTTCCCGAGGGGCCGATCGAGGACAACCTCACCGACGAGGACATCGAGCTGGACACGCTGATTCCGGACTCGCCGAATCAGCCCTACGACATGCACGAGGTCATCACCCGCATCCTCGACGAGGACGAGTTCCTCGAGGTGCAGGCCGGTTACGCGCAGAACATCATCGTCGGGTTCGGCCGCATCGAGGGCCGCCCGGTCGGCATCGTGGCCAACCAGCCGACACAGTTCGCCGGCTGCCTGGACATCAACGCCTCGGAGAAGGCCGCCCGGTTCATCCGGACCTGCGACTGCTTCAACGTCCCGATCGTGATGCTGGTCGACGTGCCGGGCTTCTTGCCGGGTACCGGCCAGGAGTACAACGGCATCATCCGGCGCGGGGCCAAGCTGCTCTACGCCTACGGCGAGGCCACCGTCGCCAAGATCACCGTCATCACCCGCAAGGCCTACGGCGGTGCCTACTGCGTCATGGGGTCCAAGGAGATGGGCGCCGACGTGAACGTCGCATGGCCGACCGCACAGATCGCGGTGATGGGCGCCTCGGGCGCCGTCGGCTTCGTGTACCGCAGCAAGCTCAAGGAAGCGGCGAAGAACGGCGAGGACGTCGACGCGCTGCGCCTGGAGCTGCAGCAGGAGTACGAGGACACCCTGGTCAACCCCTACATCGCGGCCGAACGCGGCTACGTCGACGCGGTGATCCCGCCGTCGCACACGCGCGGTTACGTCGCGAACGCGCTGCGGTTGCTGGAACGCAAGATCACGCAGATTCCGCCCAAGAAGCACGGGAACATTCCCCTGTGAGCGGGGTGAACAATTCAGCTCCTGTGAGCGGGGCGAACAATTCAGCTCCTGTGAGCCCGAACAACGGCTCAGCACCCGCAGGCGACGGAGAGGCCGAAGTGACGGTGACGGACGAGCAGAGCGCCGCCCAGCAGGATCACGAGGCGCACATCCAGGTTGTCAGGGGTGAGCCGAGCCAGGACGAGCTCGCCGCGCTGATCGCGGTGCTGGCCGCCGCGTCGAGCGTGCCGTCCGAGCCGCGCGAGCAGGAAGAGAACCTCTGGGGTCATCCCGTCGACCGGCTGCGGTACACGCCGTTCAGCTGGCAGCGGGTGACGCTCGTGGAACGGGCACACATGCGCCGTCGATGACGCGCGTCGTCCTCGCCTCGGCGTCCTCCGGCCGTCGAAAAGTCTTGCGGCAGGCCGGAATCGATCCGCTGATCGTGGTGTCCGGCGTCGACGAGGACGCCGTCGTCGCCGAACTCGACGACGCGGCGACACCCGCGCAGGTGACGGTCGCCCTCGCCACGGCCAAGGCCGACGCCGTGGTCGCCGAACTCGATCCGGCGGTCGGTGCCGACTGCGTCGTGATCGGCTGCGATTCCATGTTGTTCCGTGACGGGACGTTGGCGGGCAAACCCGCCTCGGCCGAGGCCGCACTTGCCGGGTGGCAGCAGATGGCCGGCTCCTCCGGCCGGCTCCACACGGGTCACTGCGTGATCCGCTTGCAGGACAACGGCATTGTGTGCCGACTGGCCGAAGCCGAGGCCACCACCGTGCACTTCGCGTCGCCCTCGATGGCCGATCTCGAGGCCTACGTCGCCAGCGGGGAGCCGACGGCAGTGGCGGGCGGCTTCACCCTCGACGGTTTGGGCGGCTGGTTCATCGAGGGCGTGGACGGCGACCCGTCGTCGGTGATCGGCATCGGACTGCCCCTGGTCCGCGGCATGTTCGAGCGCGCCGGGCTGTCGCTGGCCGACCTCTGGCGCGATAACCCGGTCACCTGATCCCACGGGGCATGCGTGTCTCGGTAGGCTCGGGTTTGTGCCTCTACCTGCCGATCCAGACCCTGCCCTGCAGTCATACGCCCATCCCGAACGCCTGGTCACCGCCGACTGGTTGTCGGCGAACCTGGGCAGGCCGGGACTGGCCATCGTGGAGTCCGACGAGGACGTGCTGCTCTACGACACCGGCCACATACCGGGTGCGGTCAAGATCGACTGGCACACCGACCTGAACGACCCCCACGTGCGCGACTACATCACCGGCGAACAGTTCGCCGACCTGATGAACCGCAAGGGCATCGCCCGCGACGACACCGTGGTGATCTACGGCGACAAGAGCAACTGGTGGGCGGCATACGCCCTCTGGGTCTTCACGCTGTTCGGTCACCCCGACGTCCGGCTCCTCAACGGGGGCCGCGACCTGTGGATCTCCGACGGCCGCGAAACCACGCTCGACGTGCCGACCAAGACCAGCACCGGCTACCCCGTCGTGGAGCGCGACGACGCGCCGATCCGCGCATTCAAGGAGGACGTTCTCGATGCGCTCGGGAAGGCGCCCCTGATCGACGTCCGCTCGCCGCAGGAGTACACCGGGGAACGCACCCACATGCCCGACTATCCCGAGGAGGGCGCGTTGCGGGGCGGCCACATACCGTCCGCTCGGTCGATTCCGTGGGCCAAGGCCGCCGACGACAGTGGCCGGTTCCGCAGCCGTGCCGAGCTCGAGGATCTTTACGGCTTCTTGACTCCCGACGACGAGACGATCGTCTACTGCCGCATCGGTGAGCGTTCGAGCCACACCTGGTTCGTGCTGACCCACCTGCTGGGCTTGCCCGGCGTCCGCAATTACGACGGTTCGTGGACCGAATGGGGCAACGCCGTTCGGGTGCCTGTCGTGGCCGGGTCCGAACCAGGGGATGTGCCGGGCTCCTCATGAGTGCAATGCCGGCCGCGCTGGCGGAGGTGGTGACGGACTTCAAGGAGGTGCAGGGGCAGGACAAGCTGCAACTGCTCCTGGAGTTCGCCAACGAGTTGCCTCCGCTGCCCGCCGACCTCGAAGAGGCCGCGATGGAACCGGTGCCCGAATGCCAGTCGCCGCTGTTCCTGCACGTCGACGCCGACAACCGCGAGCATGTCCGGCTGTACTTCAGCGCGCCGGCAGAAGCGCCGACCACGCGTGGGTTCGCCGCGATCCTGGCCGTGGGGCTCGACGACCTCTCTGCCGACGAGATCCTGGCCGTACCCGATGACTTCTACTCTGAATTGGGGCTCGCTGCCCTGATCAGCCCGCTGCGGTTGCGCGGGATGTCGGCGATGCTGGCCCGCATCAAGAAGCGGCTGCGCTGACGCGCTCGGGCCGAGCGGTCACGGGTGCAGAATTCTGGGCCTCGCCTCAAGGGCCGGAACCGTACCTGGATGAGGGCTCGCGGATGTGTGGGGCAGCCGCGGTTTATTACTCGCGGGTAAGGGACCGGCTCGCCGAGACCTCAGCAGGGCCGCATAAACTCCCTCCGTTACATTCTTAAAGACGTTTCTTAGACATGCCACCAGGAGGCGCAGTGCCCAGTCACGCCAGCTCGAAGATCTCCAAGGTGCTGGTCGCCAACCGCGGGGAGATCGCGGTCCGGGTGATCAGGGCCGCTAAGGACGCCGGGCTGCAGAGCGTGGCGGTGTACGCCGAACCCGACGCCGACGCTCCTCACGTACGCCTCGCCGACGAGGCCTTCGCCCTGGGCGGGCAGACCTCGGCGGAGTCGTACCTGGTGTTCGAGAAGCTGCTCGACGCCGCCGAGAAGTCCGGAGCCAACGCGATTCACCCGGGCTACGGATTCCTGTCCGAGAACGCTGATTTCGCGCAGGCGGTCCTCGACGCCGGCCTGATCTGGATCGGGCCCAGCCCGCAGTCGATCCGCGACCTCGGTGACAAGGTGACCGCCCGCCACATCGCCGCGCGCGCGCAGGCGCCGCTGGTGCCGGGCACCTCGGATCCGGTCAAGGACGCCGACGAGGTCGTCGCGTTCGCCAAGGAGTATGGCGTCCCGGTCGCGATCAAGGCCGCGTTCGGCGGCGGCGGCCGCGGCATGAAGGTGGCCCGCACCATCGAAGAGATCCCTGAGCTGTACGACTCGGCGGTCCGCGAGGCTGTCGCGGCGTTCGGCCGCGGTGAATGCTTCGTCGAGCGCTATCTCGACAAGCCCCGCCACGTCGAGGCTCAGGTGATCGCCGACCAGCACGGCAACGTCGTCGTCGCGGGCACCCGCGACTGCTCGCTGCAGCGCCGCTTCCAGAAGCTGGTCGAGGAGGCGCCCGCGCCGTTCCTGACCGACGCTCAGCGCAAGGAGATCCACGAGTCGGCCAAGCGCATCTGCAAGGAGGCCGGCTACTACGGCGCAGGCACCGTCGAGTACCTCGTCGGCCAGGACGGGCTGATCTCGTTCCTCGAGGTGAACACCCGTCTGCAGGTGGAGCATCCGGTGACGGAGGAGACCTCGGGCATCGACCTGGTGCGCCAGCAGTTCCGCATCGCCAACGGCGAACCGCTCGACATCACCGAGGACCCGACGCCTCGCGGCCACTCCATCGAGTTCCGCATCAACGGTGAGGACGCCGGTCGCGGCTTCCTGCCCGCCCCCGGCCCGGTCACCACGTTCGTGCCGCCTACCGGCCCCGGTGTGCGGCTGGACTCCGGCGTCGAGAGCGGTTCGGTCATCGGCGGCCAGTTCGACTCGATGCTGGCCAAGCTGATCGTCACCGGCGCCAACCGCCAAGAGGCCCTCGAGCGGTCCCGGCGCGCGCTGGACGAGTTCACTGTCGAAGGTCTGGCCACCGTCATCCCGTTCCACCGGGCGGTCGTGTCCGATCCCGCGTTCATCGGCGACGACAACGGTTTCACCGTGCACACCCGCTGGATCGAAACCGAGTGGGACAACACGATCGAACCGTTCACCGGCGGCGATCCGATCGAGGAAGAGGACACCGTCCCGCGGCAGACCGTGGTTGTCGAGGTCGGCGGCCGCCGGCTGGAGGTGTCGCTGCCGGGCGACCTCGCGCTCGGTGGCGGCGGCGGTGCGGGCGGCGCCGGTTCCAATGTCGTGCGCAAGAAGCCCAAGGCCCGCAAGCGTGGCGGTGGCGGCGGAGCGGCGGCCTCCGGCGACGCCGTGACCGCGCCGATGCAGGGCACCGTGGTCAAGGTCGCCGTCGAGGAGGGCCAGGAGGTCTCCGCCGGTGACCTCGTCGTGGTGCTCGAGGCGATGAAGATGGAGAACCCGGTCACCGCGCACAAGGACGGCACGATCACCGGCTTGGCGGTCGAGCCCGGCGCGGCGATCACCCAGGGCACCGTCCTCGCCGAGATCAAGTGATTTCGGTGCGCAACCGATCGCGCAGCGAGCGTTAGCGCACCGAAGTCGCCATGGAGCCCGTCGAAATCAACGCCGGCGCATGGTATTTGCGCGCTCCCCGCGACGACGAGCTGATCGACGACGGCCCCGCGCTCGCCGAGATGGGTGAAACCGAACCCGGTTACATCGCTCGTTGCCGCGCGCAGTGGTTATCCGACACCGCATACACTTGGGCGGTGTGTGAACCGACTACCGGCGAGATGCTGGCCGAGATCAGGATCGACCCGCAGGCCGCGTTGGTGCACACGCGATTTCGCGACGGCTACGCCGATGCGGCCGCGATCGCCGAGCACTCCGTGCGCCGCTTCGCGACGGCGATGCTGGGCCTGACTCTCACCTGATTGCCGGCTCGCCGACGTGACCTGACATCACCTGACGTCGATGTCGCGACCCGTCGCCAGATCGGCACAATCCACCGCGACGACGTCGTCGCGCGCCACCAGGAACAAGCGTGCGCCCTCGTCGCCGTGGACCTCTTCGAGAAGCGCGGCCCAATGCGTGCGCGCGATCACCACCGGGTGGCCCGGCGATTGCCCGTAGCGGGCGCGCGCGATACCCGACTCCGACGCCACCGCCGCGTCCACCACCCGACGCACGACGTCCGCTCCGACATCGGGGGTGTCGACGGTGTGCAGCACGGCGTAATCGGCCTCGACCGCCGAGATCCCGGCCCGCAGCGACGCCGACAGACCGTCCTCCCAGGCCTCGGCGAACACTGCGCGCGCAGGCTGCGGGGCCTCGACCACCGCCGCACCCAACACCACCACCACATCACCACATCCGCCGCCCCTCAAGGCCTTGACCGCGGCCCTGAGCCATTCACCTTGGGCCGCGAGCACTTTAGGCATCCCATAGCGGGTGCCCGCGCCTGCGGCCAGCAGCACACCGGCGACCTTCAGCGTCATGGCGCACCCACTCTCCGATGTGACTGTAGTTTCGTCAAATTTGTCATGAAGTCAGTGGTCGTGACCGCCGTGACCAGCGGTTACGGTGGCGGTCTTGATAGCGATTGTGCATGGTCAGTTAGCAGCGTAGGGTTCAGTCCAGGTTGAGTTCACAGCCGAGCTGGAACGTCATCGACGTGCAAGGGCAGAACTCCCCGCCTCTGCTGCGACGGCTTTGAATACGCAGGGCCCAAATTTTTGACGTGAACCACAGTACGAATGAGACATTCACTGATGGAGTCACACATGTCTAATCCTGATTTATCTGTCGTTGCTGAAGTGCAGTCCGACGACACCCGCGACTGCCACACTGCGCACTTCGCGACCCGCCGGGTGCAACCGGACACCGCGATCGTCTCCGCCCACGGTGAGATCGACGCCGCGAACTCCCAGGAGTTCGTCGACTACGCGATGCGCCACGCCGCAGAGCTCGAGCGCATCGTCGTCGACCTGTCGGGCGTCGAATTCTTCGGCACCGCAGGTTTCTCCGCGCTGCACACGCTCAACGTGCGCACCGCAGGCGAGAAGATCGAGTGGGCGCTGTTGCCGAGTGCGTCGGTCAGCCGCTTGTTGCGTATCTGCGATCCGGATGCTGCATTGCCAGTCTGCGACAGCATCGAGACAGCGCTCGCGGATGGCAAGAGCACCAAGCCCCTACTGCAACTGGTCCCGGAGTCGAGCTAGGGATTTCGCGAGCAGACGCGACACGTGCATCTGCGAGATACCAACGCGCTCAGCGATTTGCGTCTGGGTGAGTGACTCGAAGAAGCGCAGCAGCAACACGGTGCGTTCGCGTTCGGGCAGCGCAGCGAGCAAGGGCCGCAACGCTTCCCGATTCTCGATCTGGTCGAGGCCCAGGTCGACGTCGCCCAGTGTGTCGGCGATCGCGGGGGCGTCCTCGGTTCCGCTGCCGCCGCTGTCGATCGACAGCGTGTTGTAGGAGCTCCCGGCCACCAGGCCCTCGACGACCTCGTCGCGGTCCATGCCCAGCTCGGCCGCCAGCTCCGACGCCGTCGGGGCGCGGCCGAGCCGCTGCGACAACTCCGCGGTGGCGGCGCCGAGTCGCAAATGGAGCTCCTTGAGCCGCCGCGGCACCTTGACCGACCAACTGTTGTCGCGAAAGTGCCGTCGGACCTCGCCCATGATGGTGGGCACCGCGAACGAGACGAAGTCCGAGCCGGCCTCGACGTCGAAGCGGATCACCGCATTCACCAGCCCGACACGGGCCACCTGCACGAGATCCTCACGTGGCTCACCGCGCCCGTCGAAGCGCCGCGCGATGTGGTCGGCCAACGGAAGGCAGCGCTCGACGATGCGGTCGCGCTGCCGCTGGAACTTCGGCGAGTCCTCCGGCACGTTCTTCAGCTCGCGGAACATGTCGGCGACATCCGCGTACTCAGAGTTCGAACGCGACGACGAACCCTGTGACGTCGACGGCGTCACTGCAGCGTCGCTCGTCTCGTCGTCATGGAGATCCCGAACACCTGGGCGTTCTCGGGCCCCTGCCCGTTCTCGAAGGTCGTCACCTCGTCGGTCAGTGAACTCAGCACGTGCCAGCTGAAGCTACCGGGCGCCAGGATGTCGGAACTCTTACACGTGGTGGACGCATCGATGACGACGGCGTCGTCGCGTGGGTCGATGACGAGCAGCAGCACAGAGTTGGGTACTGCGGATCGGATCAGCCTGGTGCAGGCCTCGTCGACCGCGAGACGCAGGTCGGCGACGGCATCGAAGTCCAGGTCTTCGAAGGTCGCCACCGCGGCGACCAGGGTGCGCAGCACCGCAAGGTTCTCGAGTTCGGCGGCGACCCGGAGTTCCACCGACCGCGCGCCGTGCCCGTGCCCATTGTTCTTGTTGGCGACGTCGGCCATTTGACCTCCCGGCAATGTCGAAGCGAGATTACCCCAGGTCGGATCCCACCTAACCACGAGTACTCCGGTGACCCGCGAACGGCGACGTGTGCCGCACGCCGGCGCGGGTATTTATCCGGTCATGGCGAAGCTCCCACCCCGAACGCGACCGAGCAAACGGTGAACACGACTGTGAGCAGCGGCGTTTTGACGGCGCGACAAAGTAAGACTTCTCCATGGTGGGGGTTCAATACCCCCCTGCATCCAGGGGCCAAACATGCGACTTCGCCGTAGCGTCGTCAGCGGTCCCGGCCTGCGGAGGGTGCGTCGCGGTCGCGGGTTCTCCTACGAACATCCCGACGGCACCCCGGTCACCGACGAGAAGACCCTGCAGCGCATCAAGGATCTGGTCATCCCGCCCGCCTGGAAGAAGGTGTGGATCTGCCCCTACCCCAACGGGCACATCCAGGCGGTGGGCACGGACGCCGCGGGCCGACGCCAGTACCTCTACCACCAGAGGTGGCAGGAGGAGCGCAACGAGGAGAAGTTCGACCGGGTCCTGGAGATGTCGGCCGCGCTGCCCGAGATGCGCAGGCGCATCGCCGCGGACCTGCGCCGCCGCGGGCTGCACCGCGACCGGGTACTGGCCCTCGCACTGCACCTGGCCGATCTCGGATACTTTCGGGCGGGCTCTGAGCAGTACGCCGAGGAGAACAACTCGTACGGCATCGCGACGCTGCTCTGCGAGCACGTGACCCTGCAGCGCGACGCCATCGAATTCGACTTTCCCGCCAAGAGCGGCGTGCGGCGCACGCTGCTGATCGACGACCCCGAAGCGGTCCGCTCGATCCGCGCGCTGTTGCGCCGCCCGGAGCGCACCGAGCGGCTGCTGGTGTGCCGCAACGGTTCGAGCTGGATCGACATTCACGCCGACGACCTGAACACGCGGTTCAAGGAGCTCGTCGGGGATCGGTACACGGTAAAGGACCTGCGGACCTGGCACGGCACCGTGCTGGCGGCGGCCGCGTTCGTCGAGGCCGACCCGCCGGTCAACAAGACTGTGATCAAGCGCGTCGAGTCCGCGGTGATGAAGGAGGTCGCCGAGGAACTCGGCAACACACCTGCGGTGGCCCGAGGTTCCTACGTCGACCCGCGAGTCGTGCAGGCCTACGAGTCCGAGCTCACCATCGCCTCGGCCGCCCGGCGCGCCGCGAAGATGAAGACCCTGGCCGAACGGCAGGAGGTGCTCGACCGCGGCACGGCCCGACTCATCCGCAAAGTTGCCAAAGGTCAGTAACCCGACGGGGTTCCGTTGCCCAGATGGTCATCCCGGCCTCGAGCAACGCCGGACCGAGCAGGTTGCGGGTGTCGACGACGATGGCTCCGGGCGCGTGCTCGGCGATGTCGCTCCGTTCGGCAACCGGATGGACGCTGTCGACCGTGAAACGAACCGCGGAGCATTGTGCTCCACGTAGACGGCGGGTATGTCCAGACCGGGTCGCCGTCCCGCCATCGGCTCGTCAGCTCGATCCCTTCGTAAGCTTCAACACCCCAGATCAATCGGTTCGTCATACAGTTCGCCCACGAAACCCCTTGCGCGCGTGGCTAATCCCGTCCAGGTCCGGTGTACATGTCAAAGCAGCACCGAACGTGGAGTCGAAACGACCGACATGTGGCCCGCCTACCCGAGCCCTTGACTTGTAAGACGTTTCCCCCACGGCTCTTCGCATCACGGACAAGCCTCGATTCGTACCGGACATCCAGATCACCGCGCCGACGGGGTGCGGCGCGACACCGTTTCGCTATGTGGGCCGGGGGTACACCAGTGGGCATGTCAGACAGCGAAGGCCTGCCCGACGACGTTCCCGTGGCCGACGCGGTGGAACAACAGCGCGCCGCCAGCGAACCGGTTCTCGACGAGGAGGCGGGCGTTGATTCGCAACCGAATCCGCCTTTGGAGGCCTCGCCGGCCGACTGGCAGGAGCAGCTGGAGGTGGTGGAGATCGACCCCGAGGACGACGCGGCGACGGAGTGACCCTGCTCTGGCGAGCGTTTAGTCGATCAGGCCCTCGGGAACCCGACACCTGCGCGAGGAAGTTCCTCGTGGTTGGACTGATCCACTGCACTGCGGAAGGTGAACATGACCGAGAAGAACAGTGGCCCTGAAGAAGGCATCAAGGGCGTCGTCGAGGACGTGAAGGGCAAGACCAAGGAAACGGTTGGCACCGTCACCGGCCGCGATGACATGGTTCGCGAAGGCAAGGCCCAGCAGGACAAGGCCGATGCCCAGCAGGACGCCGCCAAGAAGGAAGCCGAAGCGGAATCCGCGCGCGCAGGCGCCGAGGCTGCCGAAAAGCGCCAGGAGAACGAGCAGTAACCATCTAAATCGGGAAAAGCCCAGCCGAACCGGCTGGGCTTTTCTCTTTTCAGTTTTCAGTGCGTCAGCTACTCGGTTTCTGCCGTTGCGCTTCGGGATGTTCTGCGTACCAACGATCTTCGATCTTACGTACCCGCAGATGCTCGACGAGCAGCCAGCCACCGCCGATGATGAACAGCGCAGCCGACCCGCTGCCCAGTCCGACGCCGACGCCGTGTTCGTCGGCGCCGTGAGCCGCCAGCGCCGAGACGAACAGCACCAGGGCAATACCGATGAGGATCAGCCCCGGCATGTTCTTGGTGTCCTTCATCGACTCGCCGGCGTGGGGACGCGTCGTCCTCGCGTGGTCGACGGGATCCTTCGGGCTTTTCATCGGTACTCCTCTCTCGGCATACCTCCGCCCGGATATGGGCTATTGACAACGCTAGAACTACCCGACCGCAGGGGGGCAGAAACCGGCCGAACGCCGGCCTTCACTCATACGGCGGGTACTGGTCGGCCCGCAGGGCCCTTGCGAGATGAGCGGCGTTGCGGGCCAACGCGGCAGTCGTCGACGCGACGGGCTCGGGCACTTCGTCGAGGTCCTTGTAGTCCTTGCTCTGCATCGCTTCGCCGGTCCAGTAGGTGCCGCCCTGGGCCGAGATGGTGTAGCCGATGTCGTTGAGGCCTTGAAAGCAGTCGGCGATCACTTTGTGAGCGCCGTCCTCGTTGCCGACGACACCGACCACGGCGACCTTGCCGACCATGATCGGCCGGCCGGCGTCGTCGGTGCTCGACAGTTCGGCATCGAGGCGTTCCAGCACACGCTGCGTGACGCTGGACGGATGCCCCAACCAGATCGGGGTGCACAACACCAAGATGTCAGCGCCCAAGAGCTTTTCGCGGATCTGCGGCCACTCGTCACCGTCGCCCATGTCGGCCTCGACGCCCGGTGCGATCGCGTAATCGACACAGCGCAGCACCTCCGTCTCGACACCCGCACCGCGCAGGTTCTCGCAGATGTGTTCGGCCATCAATGCGCTGCTCGACTCGGCGGGGCTGGGCTTGAGGCTGCACACCAAAGCCACGGCGGTCAACGGTCGATCAGCGTCCGCCGTCGCGCTCATCCGCCGAGCACCGCGGAACCGGTGAGGGCGGGCATGCTCGTCGTGAGCACCAACAGCATCGACGTCACCAAGAACCATCCCGCACCCTGCCACGCGGTCGACATCTCGCCCTTTCGCCAGTTCTGATAGGCGCGGAAGAAGGCGCGGGCCCCGCCCAGGAGCAGGACTGTGGGCGCAGCGAGCGCCAGCAGGGTCCGTTGAGGCGCGCCGCAGGCCAGGGTGTCAGCCGTCGCGCCCTGGCAGGTGCTCACCCACACCATCGCGCCGAGCAGGAAGATGGCGCCGGTGGCGCCGATACCGATGGCGAACCGCACCGCGTCGCGGATGCCGATGTCGAAATGCCTCAGCTCGCTGGGACCGTGGTACACGACGAGAACTCCCGAATTTGCTGCGCAATCAGCGATGTGAATTAGACGCAGAGGGTGTTCCCGGCTGCTGGGCCCGATAAACCTCAGTTTTCGACGCGATAGTGTGCGGTGAGCAGCAGCCTGTCGTAGGTCGACCGCGGCGGCAACTCCTCCTCGTAGGACAGCCCGAGGAAATCCCTGGCGATTTGCTCGGCCAGGATTCGCAGCTTGGTGTTGGTTTCCTGCGACCGCCACAGGAGCAACTCGAACGCCGAATCGGCGGAGATCCGGTAGATCAGCATCAGCATCCCTTTGGCCTGCTCGATCGGACCGCGGGCCTCCGCCATCTCGGTGACCGCCGCACTGAAGGCCCTGTCGCGCCGCTGCAGCGTGGACGGGGTGACGTCGACATAGAAGCCGTGGGTTCCGACGACCTGATCGTTGTCGTCGGAGAGTTGGTCGCCGACCACGACCACGTGGTGCACCTCGCCGTGGGTGTCGATGATCCGGTGGCGGGTGGAGAACGCGCCCGACGTACGGCGGATCTCATCCAGCGTCGCCGCCACCTGGCGGTAGTCGTCGGGATGTTTGTGTGACAACACCAGCTCGGTCGTCGGCTCCGTCGTACCCGCTTCGTAGCCGTGCATCCGTTCGACTTGCGGCGACCACTCCCAGCGTTCGTCGGCGAAGTAGAACCGGAACCAGCCCACCCGATGCGGGTCGCCACCGGCAAGCGCCTGCTCGACGGGTGTCTGCCCGTCGGTATCGGGTAGCTCGTCAGTCATGATCGCAGGCTAACTCCGGTGATCGCACACGTGTATTCCAGCACGATCGTCCACTGGTTTCTCTGACAAGCACCGGATCGGCCGAAGCGGGATGTCGGGGTCGCGCCTTACGATCCGTCAAGTGAGCGTAAAGCTGTACCTGGCTTCGGCCTCGGCGGCGGGCGTCGGGGCGTGGCTTCTCGGGGTCGCCCCGCAGTGGAGCCTCGCGCTCGGGCTTGTCGTGCCGGTGGTGCTCGCCGCGCTTCCGCGCTTCCTCGCAGGCACGCTCGTCGGTGTCACCACTCCCGGCGCACGCGAGGACCTCACCGCGGCGATGTCGGGTGCGGAGTTCGAGGATCATGTGGCGCGGGTGGCCCGGTCCTGCGGGGCGCCGGTGCTCATGACCGCGATCACGGGCGACTGGGGGGTCGACATCATCGTCGGCAAGCGACCGGATCGTCTTGCCATCCAGTGCAAACGCCAGTCGCGCCCCGTCGGCGCGAGCGCCGTGCAGGAAGTGGTGGCCGGTGCGCCCATGCAGGACTGCACCAGGACGATGGTCGTCACGAACCACGAATTCACCACCGCCGCACGCAAACTCGCCGAGCTTCACGGGTGTGAGCTGGTCGGCGGCGCCGACCTCCCGCGGTTACGGTCGACGATCCGGCGACTTCTGGAGCCGTCGGCGCCCTGATGCCCGAACGTGCCGTTTCATACGCGACACGCCGCGAGAAGCGGGTGAAACCGCCCGATCGACCGGTCGCAGCACGCTACAGGATCGGCCTGCCGCCGGTCACCGCGATCCGCGCGCCCGTCACGTAGCTCGCCTCGTCAGAGGCCAGCATCACGTAGACCGGCGCCAACTCGACCGGCTGACCCGCACGGCCCAGCGGCGTGTTCTCGCCGAACTGTTTGACCTTCTCCGGCGGCATCGTCGACGGGATCAACGGCGTCCAGATCGGTCCCGGTGCAACGCTGTTGGCGCGAATGCCCTTCTCGCCCAGCATCTCCGCCAAGCTCGCGGAGAAGTTGGCGATCGCCGCCTTGGTGGCCGCGTACGGCGCCAGCTTCGGGTTCGGCATGTCGGAGTTCACCGATGAACTGCCGATGATCGACGCACCGGCGCCCATGTGCGGAAGCGCCGCCTTCACGAGGTAGAAGTACGCCCCGATGTTGAGGCGGAACGTGTAATCCCACTCCTCGTCGCTGATTTCGTCGAGGGTGTCGTGTGTCATCTGGTAGGCGGCGTTGTTGACGAGCACATCGATGCCGCCGAATTCCTCGACGGCGCGGTCCACCACGGCGCGGCAGTGTGCCGGGTCGGAGAGATCACCGGGCATCAGCACACATTTGCGCCCGGCGTCCTCGACGTACTTCTGGACCTCCTTGGCGTCGCCGTCCTCGTTCAGGTAAGCGATCAGTACGTCGGTACCCTCGCGCGCGTAGGCGATCGCGACCGCGCGGCCGATTCCGCTGTCGCCTCCGGTGATGACCGCGCGTTTACCCGTCAGCCGGCCCGACCCCTGGTAGCTCGTCTCGCCGCAGTCGGGGGCCGGGGTCATCTCGCTCTGCACGCCGGGCGGGGACTGCTGTTGTTCTGGGAAACTCATCGATGGCCTCTCGTGGTCGCGGAATGTCTCGCCCTCGGGGTTACCCCGGCGTGCTTCGAATACTCCGCGGCACGTCGGAAGAGCCGCTGTTCGACATGTGTTCACTACGATGACGGCATGGCCGAGTCCCGACGACGGCTCTCCCCCGCCGACCGACGCAGCGAACTGCTGACGCTCGGCGCCGAGGTGTTCGGTCAGCGGCCCTACGACGAGGTCCGCATCGACGAGATCGCCGAACGCGCCGGAGTGTCGCGGGCGCTGATGTACCACTACTTCCCGGACAAGCGGGCGTTTTTCGCCGCGGTGATCCGCGCCGAGGGCGAGCGGCTGTTCGAGGCCACCAACGTGCCGCCGCGCCCTGGGCAGAGCCTCTTCGACCAGGTTCGCGAGGGTGTGCTCGCGTATCTGCGCTACGACGACGAACACCCCCACGGCGCGTGGGCCGCCTACGTGGGGTCGGGCCGCTCCGACCCGGTACTGCGGGGCATCGAGGACACCGACAACGACCGTCAGGCCAACCGTATCCTCGGCCGCATCCATGCCGCGCTCGGCGACGACCTGGACTCCAAGGTGGAGCGCGATCTACGCATCACCGTCTACGGCTGGCTGGCCTTCACCTTCGAGATGTGCAGACAACGGCTCATGGACCCGTCCATCGAGGCCGGTCCGGTCGCCGACGCGTGCGCACACGCCCTGTTCGACGCCGTCGGACGGGTCGGTGGCATCCCTTCTGCACTCCGCGAAGCGGTCTCGCCGAACCGCCGCTGACCTGCGATTTCGATCGCCGACTAGCGCTGGACGATACCTACAGCACCGAAACCGCCAGAAACGTGTCGGTGGCGGGGTGCACGATGGATGTCGATGAGCAAAACCCCCCTCGCCCGGTTCAGCGACCTGACCCGGGAATGGTTCACCGGCACGTTCGCCGAGCCGACGCCCGCCCAGGCCCAGGCCTGGTCGGCGATCGCAGACGGGGACAACACGCTCGTCATCGCGCCGACCGGGTCCGGTAAGACGCTCGCGGCGTTCCTGTGGGCAATCGACCAACTGGCCTCCGTTCCCGCCGAACCGCGAGCCGGCACCAAAGTGCTGTACGTCTCGCCGCTCAAGGCGCTGGCCGTCGACGTGGAGCGCAACCTGCGCACCCCGCTGACCGGCATCGCCCGGGTGGCCGAACGGCGCGGCGTGCCGGCCCCGCAGATCAGCGTCGGCGTGCGCTCCGGCGACACCTCCCCGGCGCAACGGCGCGAACTGATCGCCCGACCGCCCGACGTCCTCATCACTACGCCCGAGTCGCTGTTTTTGATGTTGACCTCGGCGGCGCGCGACACCCTGGCGAACGTCCAGACCGTCATCGTCGACGAGGTGCACGCTGTGGCGGCCACCAAACGCGGCGCCCACCTCGCGCTGTCGCTCGAGCGGCTGGACCAACTTCTGGACAGACCCGCGCAGCGGATCGGGTTGTCGGCCACCGTCCGCCCCCCCGAGGAAGTGGCGCGGTTCCTGTCCGGTCAGGCCCGCACGACGGTCGTGGCGCCGCCCGCCGCCAAGACGTTCGACCTGTCGGTCCAGGTGCCGGTGCCCGATATGGCGAACCTCGAGAACAACACCATCTGGCCCGACGTCGAGGAACGCATCGTCGACCTGGTCGAGTCGCACAACTCGTCGATCGTGTTCGCCAACTCGCGCCGGCTCGCCGAACGACTCACGTCGCGGCTCAACGAGATCCACGCCGAACGCACCGGCCAGGAGCTCGAGACGGGACCCAACACGGGCGTCGCCGGCGGCTCGCCCGCGCACATCATGGGCAGTGGGCAGGCGTCGGGTGCACCCACGCTGCTGGCGCGTGCGCACCATGGTTCAGTCAGCAAGGAACAGCGGGCCATCGTCGAGGACGACCTGAAAAGCGGCCGGCTCAAGGCCGTCGTCGCGACCTCGAGCCTGGAACTCGGGATCGACATGGGCGCAGTCGATCTGGTGATCCAGGTGGAGGCCCCGCCCTCGGTGGCCAGCGGGCTGCAGCGCATCGGCCGCGCCGGCCACCAGGTCGGCGAGATTTCGCAGGGTGTGCTGTTCCCCAAGCACCGCACCGACCTGATCGGCTGCGCGGTGACGGTCAAGCGGATGCTTTCCGGTGAGATCGAGACCATGCGGGTGCCGACCAATCCGCTCGACGTGCTCGCGCAGCACACGGTCGCCGCGTGTGCGCTCGAACCGCTCGACGCCGACCGCTGGTTCGACGCCGTGCGGCGCAGCGCCCCGTTCGCCACCCTGCCGCGCAGCGCGTTCGAGGCGACGCTGGATCTGCTGTCGGGTAAGTACCCGTCGACGGAGTTCGCCGAGCTGCGGCCCCGCCTGGTGTACGACCGCGATACCGGCACGCTGACGGCCCGGCCGGGTGCGCAGCGGCTGGCGGTCACCAGCGGCGGCGCGATCCCCGACCGCGGGTTGTTCACGGTCTATCTGGCCACCGATTCCGAAAAGCCCTCCCGCGTCGGGGAACTCGACGAGGAGATGGTCTACGAGTCACGCCCGGGCGACGTCATCTCGCTCGGCGCGACTAGCTGGCGGATCACCGAGATCACCCACGACCGCGTCCTGGTGATCCCCGCGCCGGGCCAGCCGGCGCGACTCCCGTTCTGGCGCGGCGACGGCGTCGGCCGCCCAGCAGAGTTGGGCGCCGCGGTCGGGGCGTACACCGGCGAGCTGGCCCGCCTCGGAAAGGACGAATTCGACCAGCGTTGCCGGTCAATGGGTTTCGACCAGTTCGCCGCCGACAATCTGTGGCAGCTGATCGACGACCAGCGCCAAGCCACGGGTGTCGTCCCTTCGGACGCCACGTTCGTCGTCGAACGATTCCGCGATGAGCTCGGCGACTGGCGCGTCATCCTGCACTCGCCCTACGGACTGCGGGTGCACGGCCCGCTCGCGCTGGCGGTGTCGCGACGGCTGCGTGAGCGGTACGGCATCGAGGAGAAGCCGACCGCGTCCGACGACGGCATCATCGTGCGGCTGCCCGATACCGAGGACGCGCCTCCTGGCGCGGACCTGTTCGTCTTCGACGCCGACGAGATCGAGCCGATCGTCACCGCCGAGGTCGGCGGCTCGGCGCTGTTCGCGTCCCGTTTCCGCGAATGTGCGGCCCGCGCGCTGCTGCTCCCGCGCCGCCATCCGGGTAAGCGATCCCCGCTGTGGCATCAGCGCCAGCGCGCCGCGCAATTGCTCGACGTCGCGCGCAAGTACCCCGACTTCCCGATCGTGTTGGAGGCCGTGCGGGAGTGCCTGCAGGACGTCTACGACGTGCCCGCGCTGACGGAGCTGATGCACCGGGTCGCCCAGCGCCGGTTGCGCATCGTCGAGGTGGAGACCACCACGCCGTCGCCGTTCGCCGCCTCGCTGCTGTTCGGCTATGTCGGCGCCTTCATGTACGAGGGCGACAGCCCACTCGCCGAACGCCGCGCCGCCGCACTGTCGCTGGACAGTGTCCTGCTCGCTGAACTGCTGGGCCGGGTCGAGCTGCGCGAGCTGCTCGACCCGCAGGTCATCACGAGTACAACGCGACAACTGCAGCATCTGAGCGAGGACCGGCGGGCCCGCGACGCCGAAGGCATCGCCGACCTGCTGCGGCTGCTGGGCCCGTTGACTGAAGCCGAGATCGCCGACCGCTGCACGACTTCCGACATCGGCGGCTGGCTCGAGGGCCTGCGTGCCGCCAAGCGCGCGTTGACCGTGTCGTTCGCCGACCAGACTTGGTGGGCCGCGATCGAGGACATCGGCCTGTTACGCGACGGCGTGGGTGTGGCCGTGCCGGTCGGGGTGCCGGCGGCGTTCACCGAATCGGTCGACGACCCGCTGGGTGAGCTGCTCGGCCGCTACGCCCGCACCCGAGGGCCGTTCACCACACATGATGCGGCCGCGCGGTTCGGTCTGGGTTTGCGCGTCACCGCCGACGTGCTGGGCCGGATGGCCATCGACGGCAAGCTGATTCGCGGTGAGTTCACCGACCTGCCGGTCGCCGACCCCGCCGCCGCCGAGCAGTGGTGCGACAGCGACGTGCTCAAGATTCTGCGGCGCCGGTCGCTGGCGGCGCTGCGCGCGCAGATCGAGCCGGTCAGCACCGCGGCGTACGGACGCTTCCTTCCCGCGTGGCAGTCGGTCGGCTCGACGCACAACAGCGGCGTCGACGGGCTCGCCGCCGTGATCGATCAGCTTGCAGGCGTGCCGATTCCGGCTTCGGCCGTCGAGCCGCTGGTGTTCGGTCAACGCGTCCGCGACTACCAGCCCGCCATGCTCGACGAACTGCTGGCCTCCGGTGAGGTCACGTGGTCGGGAGCCGGCCAGATCGGTGGCGGCGACGGGTGGATCGCCTTCCACACCGCCGAGTCGGCGCCGTTGACGCTGACCGCTCCCACCGCGATCGAGTTCACCGACACCCACCGGGCGATCCTCGACGCGCTCGGCCGTGGCGGCGCTTTCTTTTTTCGTCAGCTCGCGGACAATCCGACCGAAGACCACAAGAACGCGGTGTGGGATCTGGTCTGGGCGGGCTGGATCACCGGCGACACGTTCGCGCCGGTGCGCGCGAAGTTGATGGGCGCCCGTGGATCGTCGGGGCGGCGCAGCGCACCAGCGCACCGACAGCGGCAGCGGGTGCCGCGGTTGAGCCGCTACAGCGTCGCGCACGCCCAAACCCGCAACGCCGACCCCACGGTGGCGGGCCGGTGGTCGGCGCTGCCTGTCGCCGAACCGGAATCGACCGTGCGCGCGCACTTCCAAGCCGAACTGCTGCTCGGCAGGCACGGGGTGCTGACCAAGGGCGCCGTCGGCGCGGAGGGCGTGCCCGGCGGCTTCGCGATGCTCTACAAGGTGCTGACGGCGTTCGAGGACGCCGGCCGGTGCCAGCGGGGTTATTTCGTCGAGTCACTCGGCGGGGCCCAGTTCGCCGTCGCCTCCACCGTGGACCGCTTGCGGACCTATCTGGACAGCGTCGACCAGGACCACCGCGAGTACCACGCGGTCGTCCTGGCGGCCGCCGATCCGGCCAACCCCTACGGCGCCGCACTTCCGTGGCCGACACGGCGATCCGATGACGACGTCGCTCACCGCCCCGGTCGCAAAGCCGGTGCGCTGGTCGCGATGGTCGACGGCGAACTGGTGTGGTTCCTCGAACGTGGCGGGCGCTCGCTGTTGAGCTTCACCGATGACACCGACGCGCACGTCGCCGCCGCCGCGGCCCTGGCCGATCTGGTCAGCAGCGGTCGGGTCGGATCGTTTCTCGTCGAGAAGGTCAACGGGGTCCCGGTTCTCGAACCGGGCGCGGAAGGTGAGCGCGCCGCGGTGCACGACGCCCTGCTGGGCGCTGGGTTCGCCCGTACACCGCGCGGCCTGCGGTTGCGGTGATGAGAGCCTGCGCGACAAACAGAAGGCGCTGACGCATGCCCGAAGGCGACACGGTTTATCGCACCGCCACCAAGCTGCGCGAGGCGTTGGTGGGCAAGCAGCTCACGCGTTGTGACGTGCGGGTGCCCAAGTTCGCGACAGTCGACCTGACGGGCTGCGTCGTCGACGAGGTGATCAGCCGCGGTAAGCACCTCTTCATCCGCGTCGGGGACGCCAGCATCCACTCGCATCTGAAGATGGAGGGCGCCTGGCTGGTTGGCGGCCAGATTCGGCGGGTGCCGGAGTACAAGATCCGGATCCTGTTGCACACCAGCGATTCCCGAGCTGCCGGTGTCGACCTCGGTGTGCTGGAGATCCTGCAACGTGATCACGATATGGAAGCCGTCGCACACCTCGGCCCCGACCTGCTCGGCGACGACTGGGAACCGCGCGTCGCCAGGGCCAACCTCGTCGAGGACCCGGAGCGGCCACTGGCCGACGCGCTGCTGGACCAGCGGGTGATGGCCGGCGTCGGCAACGTCTACGCCAACGAGCTCTGCTTCGTCACCGGCTACCTGCCCACCACCCCGGTCGGCAAGGTCAAAGACCCGCTGCGCATGGTGCAGCGGGCCCGGGACATGCTGTGGCTGAACAGGTCCCGCGTCAACCGGACCACGACCGGCGACACCCGCGGCGGTCGCGACCTGTGGGTCTATGGCCGGCGCGGCCGACCGTGCCGACGGTGTGGCACGCCCATCGAGTCGGACTCGGCGCGTCCCGACAAGCCGGGCGATCGCGTCTCGTACTGGTGTCCGGTCTGCCAGACCTGAACCGCGCCGAAACTGCGGTTTATGACGGGTTTCGGCCGATTCGCATCAGAAACCGCAGTCTCGCCGCGCCCGGAGGCGTCACGGCAGCGCCAGCCGGACGATCTTGCGCACCACCGTCGCGAACTGCCGCGGCAGCGACCCCGCGTTGTACGGGATCCCGTAGCGGGTGCAGATGTCCTTGACCTCCGCGGAGATCTCGGCCAGGCGGTGCGCAGGAATGTCGGGGAACAGGTGGTGCTCGATCTGGAACGACAGGTTGCCGCTCAGGATGTGGAACAGCTTTCCACCCGTCAGGTTCGCCGAGCCCAGCACCTGCCGGAAGTACCACTGACCGCGCGTCTCGGCCTTGGTCTCCTCGACGGAGAACTCCTGCACGTCGTCGGGGAAGTGGCCGCAGAAGATGATCATGTACGCCCACACGTTGCGCATCAGGTTCGCGGTCAGGTTCCCCGCAACGACCCACGGCGCGAACGGCCCGGCCAGCAGCGGGAACGCGACGTAATCCTTGAGCGTCTGGCGTTTGGTCTTGCGCCAGATGCCCTCGAGGATCTCGCGCTTGTCGGCGATCGTGATCTCACCGGCGCGGATGCGTTCGGTTTCGAGTTCGTGCAGCGCGACGCCGTACTGAAACAGCACCATCAGCAGGAAGGCGTAGACGGGGTTGCCGAGGAAGTACGGCGTCCACTTCTGGTCCTTGCTCATCCGCAGGATGCCGTAACCGACGTCGCGGTCCATCCCGACGATGTTGGTGTAGGTGTGGTGCATGTAGTTGTGCGAGTGGCGCCACTGCTCGCCCGGGCAGGCGGTGTCCCACTCGAAGCCCCGGCTGGAGATGTTCGGATCGCCCATCCAGTCGTATTGACCGTGCATGACGTTGTGGCCGATCTCCATGTTGTCGAGGATCTTCGACAGTCCCAGCAGCGCGGTGCCCGCCAGCCAGAACGGCGGGAACACTCCGCCGAACAGCAGGGCCCGCCCGCCGATCTCAAATGCGCGCTGCGTCTTGATGATTCGACGGATGTAGGTGGCATCGCGCTCGCCGAGGTCGGCGATCACGCGCTCCTTGAGCGCGTCGAGTTCGCGGCCGAAGGCCTCGGCCTGCTCGGCGGTCAGACTGATCTTCCTGCCCGCCACCGTCTTTTCGAGGGTGTGCGGTTTCGAAGTGATGTCGGTGATGACGGTCATGTCGAACTCCTTTCGGTTTCTACAACGCGAGGTCGACGTCGCCGACAGGAGCCGAGACGCAGATCTGCACGTCTTCGTCCTCCGCGGTCGACACCGCGCCGGTGACCAGGTTCTTCACCACGCCGCGCGTCTTGCGGCGGGTGCAGCTGTGGCAGATGCCCATTCGGCATCCGCTTTCGGGGGTCAGGCCTGCGTTTTCGGCCTGCTCCAGCAGCGGGCGGCCGTCGTCTGTGACCGCCACTCCGCTGTCGGCGAACGTGATCGTGCCGCCCGAGGGTTCGGCGGGCGCGGTGTACGTCGGGGGGACAAAGCTTTCCGAGTGCACGTTCGTGCAGTGCTCGCGCACGGCCGACGCGAGTTCGGGCGGGCCGCAGACGAACACCGCATCGGGGTCGGGCATCGCCGCCTCCAGATGTGCGGGGCCGAAGCGACCCGTCAGGTCGGAACCGGCCGTCGACCGCGTGTAGCCGTGCAGCACCCGCATGCCGGTCATGGTGTCGAGCTCGGCGCGGTAGCACGCGTCCTCGGCCGAGCGAGCGTAGTGGATGAATGCCACCTCGCCGCCGTACCCGCGGGCCCGCAGCGTCCGCGCCATCGACATCACCGGGGTGATGCCGCTGCCGCCCGACACGAACAGGATGCGGCGCGGTGGGTCGTCGGGGAGCGCGAAGTCGCCGCCGACCGAATCCAATCCCACGATCATGCCGGGGCGGGCGTTCTCGCACAGGTAACCGGAGACCAGCCCGCCGTCATGGCGTCCCACCGTCAGCTCGAGATATCGGGCGCCCTCGGCGTTGGCCGGCGAGTACGGCCGAGTGCGACGACGACCGTCGATCTCGACCGTGAGGTTGATGTGCTGCCCGGCGCGAAAACCGGTGAACGCCTGATTCGCCTCCAGCGTGAGGGTGACGCTGCGCTGGGTCTGCCGCCGCACCGCGACGACTTCCGCGCGAGCATCTGAGCGCGTCCACGTGGGCGCGACAAGCTCGGTGTATCGGTCCACGCCATGGGGGCCGGTGAGCAGGTCGACCAGCGGTGATCCGAGCACCCTGTCCCGGAGACCACGCGTCAACGTTTGAGTGAACATATGTACACCGTCCCTGCATGTACAGCGCCTCGTCAACCCATTCACCCAGGTTGTGGTATGTTTCACACAGTGAACAGTCGTACGCCTGGCTCACGGTCGAGCCGGTCGGGACGGTCACGTTCGCGCGAGCACCCGCGCACGACCATGTCCCGCGAGGAGCGCAAGGAGGCCACCCGGCAGGCGATCGTCGCGGCGGGCCTCAAGTTGCTCGAGGACCGCAGCTTCTCCGCGCTGAGCCTGCGGGAGGTGACCCGCGAAGCGGGCATCGTGCCCGCGGCGTTCTACCGGCATTTCGAGTCGATGGAAGCCCTGGGCCTCGTCCTCATCGACGAGTCATTCCGCAGCCTGCGCGACATGCTGCGCGGGGCCCGCGCGGGCAGGCTCGACCCGAAGCGGGTCATCGAGTCCAGCGTCGACATCCTCATCGACGGCGTGAACGAACGGCGCGAGCACTGGCGGTTCATCGGCCGCGAACGGAACAGCGGCGTCACCGTTCTGCGCTACGCCATCCGCACCGAGATCCGGCTGATCACCTCCGAGCTCGCGATCGACCTGGCCCGCTTCCCGAACCTGAACACGTGGAGCAGCGAGGATCTCAACATCCTGGCCAGCCTCTTCGTCAACGCGATGATCGTGATCGCCGAGGCCATCGAGGACGCCCACGACCAGGCCGCGCTCAACGAGATCAAACGAGTGGCCGTCAAACAGCTGCGCATGATCGCAGTCGGTGTCGCGGGATGGCGCAGCAGCGGGTGAAACCAGGGGCGGGTTAGCGTGTGCTGCATGCCGCACCTCGAACTGGCCTACCCCCGTCCCGACATCGCCGTGCTCACGCTGAACCGCCCCGAGAAGCTCAACGCGCTGTCTTACGAACTGGTCGAGGACCTCCACTCGACGCTGGCGCAGATCGACTCCAACAACGAGTGCCGCGTCGTCGTGCTCACCGGAGCCGGACGTGGGTTCTGCTCGGGTCTGGACCTGACCGATCCCAACCCGGAGAAGACAGGCCAAGGAACGGAGTTCCCGCGTTCGGGAATGCGTTGGCAGGAGCGCATCGCCGACCTGACCGCACGCATCCACCGGCTGCGCCAGCCCGTGATCGCCGCGGTGAACGGGGTCGCGTACGGCGGCGGAATGGGCATCGCGCTGGCCTGCGACATCCGCATCGCCTCGGAATCGGCGCGCTTCTGCACCCAGTTCATCAAGCTGGGTCTCGGTGGTTGCGACATCGGGGTCAGCTACACACTTCCGCGGATCATCGGCGCCGGCCCGGCGTTCGACCTCATCCTCACCGCGCGCGCCGTCGACGCCCCCGAAGCGCTGAGGCTCGGCCTGGTGTCGCGGGTGTCGACCGACGAAGCGATCGTTTTCGACGCCATGGCGATCGCCGAGACACTCTGCGGCTACGGCAAGTTCGGCCTCGAGTCGACGAAGCAGGTGCTGTGGGCGAACCTCGAGGCGTCGAGCCTGGAAGCGGCCCTGCACCTGGAGAACCGCAGCCAGATCCTGGCCTCGACCAGCGGCGAGATGCGCGAGGCTAGCGAGGCGTTCCGCCGCCGTCCACGATCATGACCGTGCCGGTGATGTAGCTGCCGGCATCCGAGGCCAACAGCAGGGCGGTGCCGACCATCTCGTCGGGCGATGCGAGCCGTTTGAGGAAGGTGCTGCGCGCCATCCCGTCGACGACCTCCTGCGGGTTGTTGCGCATCATGTCGGTGTCCACCGGACCGGGGGCGATCGCGTTCACCCGGATGCCCGAGGGCGCGAATTCGGTGGCCATCGATCGGGTGAACGACATCAGTGCGGCCTTGTTGGCAGAGTAGATCGAGGTCAACGCCGAGAAGTTGAACGCCCCGACCGAAACCATGTTGATCACACTGGCTTTCGCACTGGCCTTCAGGTAGGGCAGGGCCGCCTGCACCAGGAACACCGGCCCGCGCAGGTTGACCTCGAAGGATTTCGTCAACGCATCGGGCGTCATCTCACCCAGTGGTTGCGCCAGGGCGTTGGCGGCGTTGTTGACCACGACGTCGACGCCGCCGTACTCGTCGACGGTGCGCTGCACCAGCGCCTCGAGGGCGTCGACCTCACCCAGGTGGGTCGGCACGCCGACGGCCTGGCCCCCGAGTCCGCGCAGATGCTCCGCGGCCCGCTCACAGGCGTCGGGTTTGCGGCTGGCTACGACGACGCGGGCGCCGGCGAGGACGAAGCCCTCGGCCAACGCGAGGCCGATGCCCCTGGTGCCGCCCGTGACGATCACGGTGCGGTCGGTCATATCGAAGAGACGGTCGAACGAAGCGCGGTCCACGGCCGTCAGTCAAGCAGATGGGCCTGGCCTCAGATGCAACCGCTCACGCTGATCCGTCGTCCGACGTTCGCGCACACGTTGACGTTCGGCGCCGGTGGTGGCGGGACGTACACCGGTGGTGGTGTGTCTCTTATACACATC